>JBCCSZ010000241.1:0-12434 GCA_039199225.1 Bacteroidota bacterium | reverse complement strand
GTATTATCCTCCACCCTACTGTGCAGTCCACCACCGAGATTCAGGGATTGCTTTTCATTTATTTTCCACTTTAGCCCCAACCTAGGTTCAAAAGAATTTTGTTTAGACAGTGAATAGTGTAAAAAGTGGAAGCCCGAATTCAAAGTCAAGTCTTTTGTCATCCGCCATTTCCATTGGCTGTACATCTGCCATTGATTGGAAAAACCGCCAACGTCTAAGGTCGTACCAAAAACATTGCCCTCTATGGTTTTGTATTCGTAGTCACTGCCCACATTACTGTAGATAATACCAGAACGCCAAACGTGCTTCGCATTAAATTTATGGTTATACATCGTTGAAATACGATACTGCCGCCGTTGACTTTCCTCCGCATAACCTGGTGTTGTACGACCATTCTCGATGACATCATAGCTGTAGCGGGTATCGCTCAATGCTACCACTCCAACCGTTTTGATATAAGCATTTTTGTTGATAAACTTTAGGTGCTTGATGCCTACCATACCCGTTTCAGACTCGTCTATTTCACGATCAAAAATATTGCGTTGGCTGGGCCGCTCTGTTTGGAAATCCGCCTCGGTAATCCCTCCCACACCAAAAATATTGAAATGGCCAAGCCGTTTTGATTTATAGCTCAAATTGAAACTCAAATCCTGATAAGTCGGCAGGGCATCACCTGCAACTTTAACATTCAATGCATTCAAAATGGAAAGGGTAGAATACCGATAGTTGAAAAGGTAGGAAGCATCGGTCTTTTTAGAAAACGGTCCTTCCGCAGCTACTTCCAAACCCAAAAAGCCCACGCCAAGAGTCGTCTCTCTTTGCTCATCGTTTCCTTTTCGAAACCTCAGATCAAAAACACCAGACATTGCATTCCCCAACTCAGCCGGAAAAGCCCCCGTAAAAAAATCGGAAGCGGTCAAAACGTTGGAACTCAGCATACTCACCGCACCACCCGAACCGCCAAGACTGGCAAAGTGATTGGGGTTGAGAATTTCAATGCCTTCCAATCGCCACAATAAACCTCGCGGAGAATTCCCCCGAATTACGATGTCGTTGCTTACATCGTCTCCACTATTTGTGACACCCGCAAAGTTTTGTGCCTGACGCGCAGGATCGGCAATAGAAGCTGCATATCGACTCGCCTCCTCAATCGTCAATGTCCTCGCACTCACAGGAGCCAGTTCGTTGAGAGTCTCCGACTTGCTGGCTCCTGCGGTTACCACCACTTCATCGAGGGTTTCAAAGCCCTCCGTCATAGTAATTTCTAAAATCACTTCCTTTCCAGCTGTCACTTCAACATTGGGTATCACAGCCGTTTCATAACCGACAAAGGTTGCGACGATGGTATGCCTACCCAAAGGAACATTCTCCAATTTAAATTTTCCATTGATGTCGGTTGTACTACCAATAATTGGATGACTATTTTGAACAACCACCGTGGCAAAGCTCACAGGCACCTGGGAATCCTTATCCAAAATTATTCCTCTCACACGCTGTTGTGCAAAAGTAGAATGGCAAAGTAAAATAAAGAAAATACAGCTGATTAAGGGAGCAATAATTCTAGTCATGTTCGAGTTTAAAGTTGATTTATTTTATAAACTGTTAAAATCATCCAAGGTAGTCGTCACGTAATCATACAAAGGCGTATAATGGTCGCCACCTGTGTATTCATAGAGGGTCGATTGAACATTGAGGGATTTGAAATAATTGTGTGCATTTACCGAATTGTAATGGGGTACAATTAAATCTTGCGTTCCCGAATGAAAGTACAAATGTCCCTCTGGCACCCAACCTTCTAGCAAGGTATTGTCTTTGAGTGCAGCAACCCATTCAGCATTCGTTTCATTTGCAATGCCATCCATAAAATCGACTTGAAAAATGCCCGCAGGCTTTAAGGAAGGAACACTCAAGGCGTCCAGCTGATTAACAACAGAATAGCTCCAAATGTTATCATTTTTAACCTCATTTAAAGTCGCATTATAATTTTTTGTCGCATACAATGCCCAACTGTAAATTGACAGCTCTTCGTCCGCTATATTTCGGTTGGTGATGACGTCTTTCACGAAGGTAAAATAGTCATAAGGACCTGCAAAAAGGGAGCTTCCAATGATATTGAATTCATCAGCATATTTTCTTTGCAAGTATTGGTGCGTTGCCAAAGCTGCCCCTCCACCTTCGGACCAACCGGTGAGGTGAACTTCATTGGAAAAGCCAATGGAAAGCGTCTTCATAAGTTGCTTGGTGGCGCGCAGCATATCTACGGAAACCTCTGCCAATTCGCGGTGGACTGTGTAGGGATGTTCTCTGTCCGAGCTGGCACCATAGCCTACATAATCGGGCATGGAAACAACGTAGCCATTTGATGCCATTGTTGCTCCGACGAAGTACATTTCAGAGCTGCCATTTGGTCCGCCCGTGTAGGTAGAAGGAACCTCTCCATCGTCTCCGGGAATGATGGTCCCATGGTGATTCTGAATGAGGGCTAGGTCGCCACTGACTGCTTTGGGCATAAAGATCAAACCCGAAACTTCCAGCAAATTTCCACCATCCAACGAGTTGTAAACAATGGCATAAATGTCTAAATCATACTTAGTATAAGCGGAAACATCGCCCTCGGTCAAAGCTGCAGCTGCTACCTCAGCAGCCGTCACAAAGCCTGTCTTTGTGTAAGAGACCAAATGACCGCGCTCATTGGAGGGAGGACTGGTCAAGATCATGTCGTCGTCAGTGGAACAAGCACTGAAAAAGGTGGTCAGCAATAGTAGAAAAAGGGTCAATAAAATGCCCTTGTTTGGATGTGTAATATTCATTTTTTAAGTGTTTATCAAAGCAAATAAAACCAATATAAGTCCGCTGGGAACAAGAAACTTTTTTTACCCACCAGCGGATGGGAACACCTTATGAGTGGGAACTTACATACGACGAGTGGAAGGCGGTCTTCAAACGGATTTGAGCCAATTGTAAATGTAAAACCTCAGAACAGCAGTCGTTCGAATGTTAAAATTAAAATAAGATTACAATCATAACTCATTGATAATGAACATAAAATAACTTCAAAGACGGTTCTTCCAAAAAATCCCTAGTCCTAGAACCATTACGTTTTCTGAAAAATCACAATTAAGCATCGTTCATTACTATATTTTTCGAAACCTTAAAAAATGATGCTATGAAGATTTTAATGACCTGTCTGTCCTGTCTGCTGTGCTACTGCCTGGCAGCCCAGGAACAATTCCGACATTATCGAACAATGGATTATCAGCAAAGCTTGATCGCTTCCAAAAATGCGAATGCAGCCAACAATCGCTTGGAGTGGAGAATGCAAAACGAACTGCGATATGAAGGCCAGCGCGATGTGACCATCCCTGTGGTATTTCACATCTTGTATAAAGACGATACCCAGCGATTATCCATGGAAAAAGTACTGGCCCAACTTGAAATCCTCAACGAAGATTTTGCCGGAGAAGCCATCGAATCTTTTGAATTTGATTCCCGTATCGGCGACCAGCGACAGCTCGACCGCTATCAGCAAAACCCCAGCAATACCCGGATTCAATTTTGTCTTGCCCAAACGACAGAGCGAGCCAGCGAAAAGGGTGCTGTGCAATATATAAAAACAGCGATCGGGGAATGGGACGACTTCAATGCCATGAAGCAATCAAACGGAGGAGCAATCCCTTGGAACAGCGAAAATTACCTCAACATCTGGGTGTGTGATTTACCAGACGACAATGCTGGTTATGCACAAATGCCGGCCGGTCCCAAGGCATCTGATGGCATCGTCATTGACTATACTTATTTACTGAATATCGACGAGCCCAACCAAAGCTACAACGGCGGCCACACCCTAACGCATCTGGTCGGTAATTACCTCGGTCTTTACCCGCTTTGGGGTCCCTCTCCTTGCACCGATGATTACGTAAATGATACGCCCATCCACAACGCTCCGAACCAGCATTGCCACAGCATCCACCACCTATCGACCTGTGCGGGCAACCCCACAGAAATGACCAATAATTTCATGGATAACACACAGGATGCCTGCCTGAGTCTATTCACCAAAGGACAGATGCTGCGCATGCAAAAAATGCTGAGTCCCAAAGGTCCAAGAGGCTCCCTGACTACAACACCAACGATCTGCAGTCAGGAAGAGTTGCTCAGCGAAATACCAAGCCAAAATAAACTGGGACAACCATCGACTACCGTCAACTTTTCTGTTCAGCCCAACCCAGCAAAAGAACGCCTATCTATTTACTACAGCCATGCATCTTCTACAACAGAAATGTATCAAGTCAATATTTACAACATTCAGGGACAGCTGATTTTCCACAATGAGCGCCGGTCCGATCTACAGCATTTAGAACTGGATGTGAGCAATTGGACACCGGGTATGTATCTACTGAATATCCGCCAAGGAGAGCATACGCAAACCAAAAAATTGGTGATCGAATAAATACCAGACTGCTTAGTAAAAATCTATTAAAAAATTCTAAAATTTTGAACAATGAAAAGGATCATTCCTGCTTCATTATATATGCTATTGTGTCTACTATTCGGACACCATCTTCTTCCGGCCCAAGGCGTCTATAGCACCGCCGTTCAGGGACCGGTTTCTCCTTCTGCCGCCGCTATGAGCTTCGGTAAGTATGCAGACACTCCAGTCAATCCATCGACGGGTACGATGGCCGTTAGCGTTCCGATTTGCAATCTGTCGGAAGGGCCACTTTCGCATGCTGTTTCTATCAGCTACCATACTGGCGGCATCCGCGTTTCGGAGATCGCCAGCTCCGTAGGTCTGGGATGGAACCTCAACGCCGGCGGTGTCATCAGCCGGACGGTACGTGGGTTGCCAGACGATCACAACAGCACGGGCTACTGGTATGAAGGACGCAACCTCGTCGGCCCCTTACAAGCACCACAGGCCGAAAATGTAGCAGATGGCATTTTGGATGCCGAGCCTGATTTGTTTTTCTACAACGTCAACGGCATGAGCGGAAAGTTTATGTTTGATAAAGACAACAACGTCCACCTGATTCCCAAGGCAGATATTAAGATCATCCCGCGCATCCAGAGTTTTAGCTCGTTTCGTGGCTTCGAGTTGATTACATCCGATGGTACCATCTATGAATTTGGGACAGACTTCTCTACCAGCTGGGAAGGCGTGCAACGAAAAAAAGTCGGTAGTCAAAATCAATATAACGAAACCTGGTTTCTCAAAAGCATCACCTCTTTCGATGGCAAACATCAGATTCTTTTCGATTACCTACCCAACACCTACAAGTACAAAGTCAATAATGAATGCTACCTGACAAAGTACTACGATGGCGGACAGGAAACCGGAACAGATAATTGTGATGGAGGGCAAACAGATATTGAGATCGACGGTTGGATACTTTCCAAAATAACGACTTCTACAAAAACGGTCGACTTCCTAATAGCAGACCGCTACGATCTGTTGCAATCCAGTGGTGGGACAGGGAAGCGAGTAGATCGCATAGATGTCAACAATGGAACCAGTTGCGTCTATTTCGAATTGGATCAATCCTATTTCTCGGATGCTCCCGTTACAAACAACCTCCGCAAACGCTTACGCTTGAACAGCATCCAAAAGAAATCCTGCGATCCCAACAACTCCGATATCGAGGAACCCTACACCTTTACTTACCATAACAATAGTAGCTTTTTCCCCCATCTACTCAGCAAAGCAATCGATCATTGGGGCTACTACAACGGCCAGACACAAAACGATTCGAAAGATGATATCATTCCCTATTCCTCTATCCGGACCTTGACCGGCAACCATCTACTTTCACACGGTTCTTCCAATCGAAATACCAATGGCCTGACAATGCTCAGCGGGACGCTGCAGCGAATCACCTACCCTACTAAGGGATATACCGAATTCACCTACGAGGCCAATACCTATCTCAAAACCGATAACAACGAACAACAACTTTTATTTTTACAAACCTGCAATGAGGCCAATGACGCTACGACCTGTTGCAACTCAAGTGGCCCACAAGCTTCCACCACTCGACTGATCGATCAGTCCATGATTGATAACGGCATGCTGTACTTGACACTGCAAAATGAGACCTACTACCCAGGCTGCAGCGGCACTTTCCGTTCGGTCCAAGTTACACTATATGACGAAACCAATGGCGATTCCTACGCTGGTGGGTTCAGCACCAATATCTCAGGCTATGGGACTGAAACAGTTTCACAACCGCTGGATAACTTCATCAACATGACAGCCGGACATGTTTATCGCTTCGAGTTGTCGGGCTACAAAGCCAGAGGAACTGTCGAGGTACGCTTTACACCGGATTACCTCAATGTAGAAGCAGGCGGCCTCCGCATTCAAAAAATCAAAACCCATGATGGTTTGGACAGTGGTAACGACATCGTCAGAACCTTTGAATACGAACAAGCGGGTACCGACAAAACAAGTGGCGTATTGACCAATCAGATGAGCTATGCCGTTCTCGTCAATTTTCACACGGCGCTCTTCGCTTCAACGGGAGTGCTGTCTATGTCTAACTCGGAAGGCTACCATTTAACTTATACACGCGTCAAAGAAAAGCTCAATGGCAATGGCTACAAAGAGTACCTACTGGATACAGAGACCTACTCGGCCAATCAAATTCCAGACTATCCGGCCCGGCCCGGGCAGTTCCTCGTTCGCAATGGCGTTCTCAAAGAAAGTAAAGCTTTCAACCAAAATGGCAATTTGGAATCCAGTCAGCAAGTTACAGGTTACGGAGTAGAACCTTGGGAATACGACAACATACCCGGGATCATGTATGCAGCCGTCAATGTCAAAAAATACAGTGGTTCCACTACATACAATTCCTATACAACCGCTCAGTATGGTATGCGGACAAATGTATTTCGCCCACAAAACGTCATCAATACGCAGGATGGTGTAACGACAACGACAACCTATACCTATCATCCGCAAGACAAAGTTCTTTCACCTACTGTGGTCTCTTTTACCAACAGCGATGGAAAAATGCAGGAGACGCGAACGCGATATACGGTCGACTACTACAACAATAGTATGAAGAATCTTTTGATTGATCGACATATGATTGATATTCCCTATGAAACAAAGACGTATGTCGATGGGGTTCAGGTAGATGGTCACCGAATTTACTTTAGCAATTATTCCAGCAGTGGGGTGCGCGTTACAACCATGCTCCCAACAGACTTTCCGCGCCCTTACTACACCAAGCGATACGAGCAAACATGGACCAATGGCGTACTGCAAACCGGCACGTGGCGAAAACAGGAAACCTTCAAAGAATACAATGCAGATGGGCTACTGTCCAGACATCAGAAAATCAACTGGAAAGATTCGTATTACTACTACAATTCCAATAAGCTGTTGACGCGCAAGCTGTATGAAAACCACGATGAGTTGTTTCAGTACTATCCCAATTCCAGCCTATTGGAAAGGAGGACAGCGGTGGACGGTACCACCACAACTTATAGCTACGACGGCCTGATGCGACTCAAAAACCAATGGGAAGATTGCGTTGGTATTAGAACCACCTATACCTATTTTATAACATCCGATTTGTCGGTTAATAAAAACTACATCCAAGTCGAAGAGGATTATCCTGCTCGCCCGAACAGCGATGTCGACATTTTGCGAACGCGAACCTATCTCGATGGCCTGGGCAGAACGATTCAAAGCGTTCGGCACCAACAATCGCCTTTTGGAAAAGACCTGCTCGTCAGTACCGAGTACAATGCCTATGGTAAGGTCAACTACCAATACAATCAATTGGAGAGCGACTACAGCGATATGAGATATATCAGTCCAACTTCTAGCTGGAAAAAAACGACCTACGAGTATTATTCTGCCCCATCAAACAGGTTGTATCGAACAAGACCTGAAGGTTGGTATTGGACCTATCATTTTTATGGCCACAACGATTCGAATGATTTGGTAAAGAAAGATGGAACAAGTACCAACTATGCCACCCAAACTCTTTTCAAAAAAACAACGCAGGATGGCAGTGGTCGAAAACACCAAACCTTTACCGATCTCAAAGGCCGTATCATTTTGTCGCGTCAGGTGGACCAGGCAGAAACAGCCAGCAAACGATTGGACACCTACACAGTCTACGATGATAAAGACCGAATCTCCTATGTTCTACCACCCGACGTTCCAACAGTGGCAATGGCATATGACGATCTCTACTATCGCTACGAATACAGTGACGACGATGAATTGGTCAAAAAGAAAGTCCCCGGAGCAGAGGAGGTACTTTACAAGTACAACTATCGAGACCAACTCAGCGGCTATCAGGATGGTTTGCTTCGAGCGCAAAGTAAGTGGTATACCTACACCTTCGACGACTATGGCCGAGAGTTGAGTCAAGGACTGTACAACGGAACACCCAGCACAGATTACACACCAACTGATCCCCTCATAACGACCACTTATGGGACGAATTCCTTTGATAAGGATAAAATCAAAACGACGCAGGTCAAAGTGTTAAACAGCTCAGATTGGCTGACTTCTACCAACAATTACAGCAGCTGTGGTATACTCACCGACCAATCAGCCAACAACCACATCAACCTCAGTGCCGGCAGCCTCACCAACGCATTTGAGTATGATGGCGCTTTCAATGTAACCAAAACCACTACCACGGCGGCTGTCTTCAGAGCCAATAAAACGGTCGTAAATACCCAGACCTACGATGCCGTCGGACGCCCCTACTTGGGCTACTTCAAGGTAGACGATGGTCCCGACCAACTTATCAACAAGCTCCACTACAACGAAGAAGAGGAACTAGACTACAAGTTTCAGGGACGCACCGGACTGAGTGGCAAGCTGGCTTACTTACAACGCATTGACTATACTTACACGGACTTTGGTGCCTTACAGAGCATCAATGCCAATCAACTCACCGGCGGGCAGCAGGCACACGAAAGCTGTACTCCTCCGGCACCTCCACAGCCCGGACTCAACTACGGCAAAAGAGACCTTTTCTACCTCGAACTCTACTACGATACACCCCTCAGCGGTACGGATGCCCAATCGCAAAAAAATGGTAACGTCGCCAATGCAGTTTGGCAGGTGCGCGGTCGCGAGCAAGGGGTCTATTCTTACCAGTACGACGACTACAACCGCCTAACCCAGGCCCGCTACTACGACCGCCAGGGCAGCACCTTGACCCAGTCGGATCGCTACACGGCCAACTACCAATACGACAAGCGAGGCAACCTCACCAAGTTGACGCGCAATGGCATGTTCGATACCGATGGTTGCACAAACATTGGTCAGATCGATAGCCTGGCATACACCTATTACACAGACTCGAATCAGCCCCAGCAAATCGAAGATGCTGCGCCTTCCGGCTCCAGCGCAGAGGGCTTTGAAGATGGTACAACAGCCAACTACCAATACGATGCAAACGGCAATTTGAGTCACCACCCGGATCGCGGCATTACCATCACCTACAACCATCTGAATTTGCCAAGCAGCATTGTCTTCGATGGTACCGGCCGATACATCGACTTCACCTACGATGCCGCAGGAAAGCTGCTGCGCAAGGAAGCCTACTCTGGAACTTTCTTGAATGAACAACGCGACTACATCGCCGGTATGGAGTATGTCAAGTACCACAATGGCTTCTCTGAAATCGATGTGATCCACCATGCCGAAGGTCGGGTGACTTTCCCGCAGGGCGCCAGCCCTCGCTATGAATACAGCATCCGGGACCACCTGGGCAACACCCGTTTGATCTACACCGATCTCGATGGCAACGGCCATGTCGACTTTCCGGCGGAGATCATCTGGGAAGGCCACTACTACCCTTTCGGTATGGAGATGAAAGGCCCTTGGATGAGGCAAGCAATCACCACCTCTCAATACACTTACAACGGTATTGAGAAACTGGACGATCACGGCTTGGACGTCAACATGGCACAGTATCGGGTGCTGGACCCAGCGATCGGACGTTGGTGGCAGGTAGACCCGGAAGCAGAATCCTTCAGGAATGTCAACCCCTACAATTCCATGCTGAACAACCCTGGTCTGCACATTGACCCCAAGGGTGACCATCCGATCATTGTTGGTATGGTCGTCAGTGTGATTGTCAATGGTGCGGTCAATGTTGCCAAAGGAGAGAATTTTTACAAGGGAGCCCTGCAAGCGGCCATTATTGGAGGCATCAGTGGCGGTGCTGGTTCATTGATTGGAGGAGTTGCGAAGGGGCTGGCGGCCACCTGGCCCAAAGTAGCCGTTGCGGCATTCAAGGCAGGATCAAAAGCGGTTGTTGGAGGCGCCCTAAGTGTTGCACAAGGAGAAAAGTTTTGGAAGGGTGCCATTGAGGCTGGACTTTCCTCAGCGATGGGATCGGGTATTTCTGCAGTGGGTGGCGGTGACTTTGCCCAGTGGGTCGGTGGCGGAGTGTCCAAGGGACTATCGAGTGCCATCTCCGGAGAAAGCTTCTTGAGTGGCTTTGCCAAAGGACTGCTGAGCGGGGCAATTAAGCAAGCTGCATACAATGCTGAAAAAGACATAAAGGCAGCCAAGATAGAGAAGATGTGGGATGGCATTCGAAAAGACATGTACCAGAAGATAGAAGATTATTACGATGAGGAATACATCGGGAATGCTACGCAAGGAGGCTTTGGTGCTTCAGGAGGAGCCTTGGGATTTGGTAGCGGGGCTGCTGGTCCGGGATATTCTGGTCCGAATGTCGGCAATAAATATCCGCAGGGAGGTGTCACAGAGGGTCAAAAGGGCGGTTCCTACACAGGACGTTCTGCCTACAACGTACAAAGTTTCAAACAATCATTTGCTCGTTCCTTGGCTTGGTCGGCGCAAGGAGTTGGTACGCCGACGGTCGTTACAGTAGGTAGTGTCAACCTAAGTCCTGCCATAAGAGGTAGCGGACCGATAATGAGCAATTCCAACTGATCGCATTTCAGTGGATTTGCGTCCATAAATAAAGAAGCATTGGCTTTACAATAGGCTCGGAAGAGATCGGCCAGGAAGCAACCCTTGGCTGCGCTGATCTTTCCGAGCCTAATTTTTTTGCCAAACAAAAAACTTCCCAAAAAGTATTCTCGTGAGGTTACATTTTCTAAAAACCGACAATTAAGAAATGTCAGCAACATACAGGCTCGCTACCCTTGAGAACACCCCAATGAGCCTACTTCATTACTCTGCTCATACAATTTATCGACCAGTATAAGTACTTCTCGAAGAAGTACGAATGGCAAATGCATCTTTTGAACTCAAGCTATGCACAATGGGAGATGCTGTCTTTGGACGGCCCCTCTATTCTATTTTTAACTTAAAAATATCGACATGAAAAAATTAGTAATTACGTTCCTTTTAGGAAGCTTTCTTTTTTCCATTGCAAATGGACAAGTTGCCGGACAAGAAAACTGTAGAGTTACGGCCGTGCAATGGGTCAGTAGCACAATTGAGTGTTCTGACGAACCCTACAAATTGGTTTTCTACGACGAATTCGATGGCAATACACTGGATGAATCCAAATGGTACAGCTACTACCCTTTTGGCGAAAACAAATCTGACCAATGTGAATATTGCCGCACACATGGAGAAGAAGGACAGATATATGAAGACGATAATGTCGTATTGGAAAATGGCGTACTAAACCTCATAACAGAAGAAGACAATACAACTTGGTACAACGCCAATAGGGATTATACCTCTGGGATGATTTATTCCAAAAATCACTTCCTTTATGGCAAATTTGAGATTCGTTGCAAGGTACCGGCTGGCACCGGTTTTTGGCCAGCATTTTGGCTGTGGAATTTGGACGAATGTGACGTCTTTGAAATCTGCGGACACGATACCGAGTCGCTCAATACCAACTTGCACATGCAATGCGAAAACAATCCCCAACAAATCCCACAATCTCATTCAACTCCTGATTTATCCGCAGGTTTTCATACCTACTCTGTAGAGTGGGAACCACTTTATGTCATTTGGAAACTCGACGGAGAAACGATCAGAATCTTTCACCGCTACAGAACAGTCGCAGGGCAAACAGTCACTTGCGGTGAATATGTCCCGACTTCCATACTATTTAGCGAAAAAATCATCCCCAATGAATACATGCATGTCATTGCAAATTTGGCGCTGAGTGTTGGAGACAGTTACTGCAAAAAAGATGAAGTAGACGAGACGACGCCCTTTCCCTCTACTTTTGAAATCGACTACATTCGGGTATACCAAAAAGAACCACAACAAGGCTTGATCGATTTGTGCGCCCAAGGTGAAATTAATGGGCCGGATGAAATGAGAGTGTACAAAAAAGTGTGTCATTCAAAAACCTTAACTTAGGATCATGACACCAGAAGAAAACAACCAAAAGCAAGAAGGTTCGCAAGAGCTTCCCTCAGATTTTGACTTTGAGTCTTATCAAAAACAAGTTATAGCT
>JBCCSZ010000240.1:0-12500 GCA_039199225.1 Bacteroidota bacterium | reverse complement strand
TTTGTTCAACTGGCCTACAATGGCACTCGTTTTCACGGATGGCAAAAGCAACCCAATAGCCAGTCCATACAACAAACATTGGAAGAAGCTTTTTCTCTTTTGCTGCGCCAGCCCATCGACATTACGGGCTGTGGTCGTACAGATACGGGGGTTCACGCCTCTGACTATGTCTTTCATTTCGATTGCGACGCGCCTCTGCCAGAACACCTGATTTATCGGCTCAATAAATTTCTAAGTAGCGATATTGCCATTTATAACATTAAGGAGGTTGAACAGGATGCTCATGCCCGCTTCGATGCGATTAGGAGAAGCTACAAGTACCACATCAGTTGGCAGAAGAACCCTTTTGAGGCCGAAACCTGCTGGCATTTTCCAGAAGCAGCCCGGCTCCAACGCGATAAGATGGCACAAGCTGCTGCACTTTTGATGGAATACGGATCGTTCTTTCCATTCTGCAAGACCCATTCCGACGCCAAGACGATGGATTGCCAGTTGTTTGAATCCGCCTGGGAGTGGGACGATGAGCGCCAAAGGGCCGTCTACCACATTTCTGCAAATAGATTCTTGCGCGGGATGGTTCGCCTGATCGTTGGTACGTCGATTTACATTGGCCGGGGCAACTTGCAGATCAGTCATCTACGCGAGGCGCTCGACAACCAGAGCCGGCTCCGTCAGAGCTACAGTGCGCCGCCTCAAGGATTGTTTCTCAGTAAGATAAGCTATCCGATAAACCCAAATACTTGATCCCCATTCAAACCCAAACAAATGAAAACTTGTCTCATCCGAAATATTAAAAGCCTCGTACAGGTGGAGCCGGTCAATGAGAACCGTCGCTTTCTCAAAGGGCCGGAAATGCAACTGCTGCCAACCATAGAACACGCCTGGCTGATGACAGAAGGCGAAAAAATCCATTCTTTCGGACCAATGGACCGCTGCCCGGAAAGGGCAGACCAGGTGGTGGAGGCAGATGGGCAAATGCTTTTTCCGTCTTGGGTAGATTCGCATACCCACCTCGTATTTGCAGCCAGCCGAGAGAGCGAGTTTGTCGATCGCATCAGAGGTCTATCGTATCAGGAGATTGCGGCGAAGGGGGGTGGCATCCTCAATTCTGCAAAGAAGCTACAACAAACCCCCGAAGAGGTCTTGTTTGAGCAAGCTTGGGAAAGGCTGCAGGAAGTCCGCAAATTGGGAACCGGGGCGATAGAGATCAAAAGTGGCTATGGTTTGACGGAAGCGGCAGAGTTGAAAATATTGCGGGTGATTCGCCGGCTAAAGGAGGTATCCGATATTCCCATCAGGGCTAGTTTTCTGGGCGCACATGCCCTGCCAGCAACTTATAAAAACGACCGGGCGGCCTATGTACGCTTGCTGATAGAGCAAATACTGCCACAAGTAGCAGATGAAAATCTGGCTGATTACATGGATGTGTTTTGCGAAAAGAACTTTTTCAGTGTTGAAGAGACCGATCAATTGTTGGCGGCGGGCCTGCGATACGGCTTGAAGCCAAAGATTCATACCAACCAATTCAACAGCATGGGAGGTATTCAGATGGCCGTTCGGCACGGAGCTGTATCGGTCGATCATTTGGAAGTAATCAACGAGGAAGAAATTCAATGCCTAAAAGAATCTGAAACCATTCCAACCCTGCTCCCTACGGCCCCTTTCTTTCTCAATGACCATTATCCCCCGGCCCGTCAAATGATCGACGCGGGTTTGGGGGTGGCGCTGGCCAGCGACTACAACCCTGGAACAACCCCCTCTGGTCGGATGGCTTTTGTTGTTGCTCTGGCCTGTATCAAGCTGCGCATGACGCCAGAGGAAGCCATCAACGCTGCGACCCTCAATGGGGCCTATGCCTTGGAGTGGGGGTATCAAATGGGCTCCATCGGCCGAGGGAAACTCGCCAACCTGTTTCTGACCCGCTCCATTCCATCTATTGGCTATTTACCCTATGCCTTTGGGTCGGATTTGATAGATCGGGTAATGATCCGTGGGAAATGGGGATAAGTGTCGTTATACATTGATATTTTGAGTGTTATCCGACAAAACCGTAGTGGGAAGTTCCTTGTTTTAAGGCTAATAAGGTCGAAATTTGAGGTCTCTATATACTGTAGCCTCCTTTCATTTCAAACCACAATATTTTAGCTGCGTGGGCAGTTATTAATGGAGTGATAAAAAAAGTGTACTTTAAGCCCCTTTTGGAGTAGAATTTGAGAGATCATTCATAACGTTGCTGGGTCAAAAGTCTCACTCGTCAAAGGTTTTGTTGAAAAATGAGCATTTCACGACCCTGTTTCCGGGTCATGTCAAATTTATACTGCTCATCCGTGATATAAAATCGATCTCCGATAACTATTTTTGCCAGAATTTTCTATCTACTTTGATTTATTAAAATCAGCTTAAACATGATTCAACGTGTAATCCCAATATGCCTGTTATTGCTAAGCACGGGTGTTTTAATGGCTCAATCACCAGAGGTTCTCAACAATCGATGGCCCATCCCAACTCCCAACGGCCGTTCTCTTTTGACCTGTGGGGCCGGAGAAACACCAGATGCTGGATCAGCACGCCCCCAAATCCATCCCGATGCACAGTCTTCAAGTGTTCGCTTCCTCTGCCTTGGCGATTCGCTCGACATCATCCACGATGGCCTTTTCAACTTCAGCGGCGATCCCGATATGAGCACCCAGGCAGGTATCGGATATGTTTTTTACACCTGCCCACCAACCGTCACTGGTCCAGAGTTGGCAGATGTGCTAAACGACCCCTGTCTACTCAATAATCCTCCTGCAACCATCTTCCGACCAACCGCGCCCAACATTTATATTTTTACCGATCCAACGAATTTTGATGGAAATACGACCTTTTGGAATACGCCCAGCATTGAATTTCCTCCGGGCTCTGGAAATATCCTGACCCTCCAACAAGTTTTCAACATGGGTGATCCCTTCGAACTTTGGTATGCTCCCATTACAATCGACGATCACTTTACCAATATGTTTGAGAACAACGGTCCTTGCCTCGATGTCAATACAGACGATGCCTTTTCTGTTGTTTATCTAAATGAAATCACTACGACGCCTGTCACTTTGGTGTCCAATGGCGGGGATTGCGTTGGTCGATTTGAAATTAGGGGTGGTCTTCCCGAGTTTGACAACTCCTTTTATGATTTGAGCATCACATTGGATTCTGACCCTTCAGTGGTAGGGGAATTCGATACGCCTTTTACCCACGAAAGTACGGTTACCTTTACGGTTCCCCAAGCGGGCCTATACAACATAAGTATTTCTGATGGCGTTAGCTGCGGTGCCAGCTTTCAGATAAATATGGGCTCTTGCCAGCCCGTCGTCTTCAGTATGCCAGCAACCTCCTGCCGTCCTCCAACGAGCAATATTTGTCTCCCAGTGACGGTCGAAAACTTTTCTGTTGTTGCTTCTTTCGAGCATTCCATCAATTGGGACCCAACGGCTCTGACCTACACCGGTACCAATCCAGGCGCACTACTGCCACCAGATTTGGCCATCAACCCCAATATCGCGATGGGCAATATGGTCGTTGCCTATTTCAATTTTGCCGATCCTTCGGCGACGCTTACTTTTCCAGACAATACCGTCTTGTACGAAGTCTGTTTCGACGTCGTCGGTCCACTAAATTCTGTGACAGATGTCTCTTTTTCTGGCATGCCAAGGGAGATTATTCTATCGGGTGAAAATGGCATTGTCCTGGCTTTCGATGGAGAAGATGCCACTCTATCTATCTCTTCCTGTAACCTGGATATCCGTTTTGCCAGCTGTAGTGGCCGGCAAGATGCTGGTAACCCCAACTTAGGAACAGGAAGCATCACCGTAACGGCGGCTTCTGGCACCGGCCCTTTTGAAATCAATTGGGAGCAGGATGGCAATCCATCCAATAACGGCAACACCACCATCCCCAATGCTGGTCAATCAGTAGAAATACCCAATTTGCCACCAGGCAATTATACGATAACGGTCATCGACGACAACGGAACCCAACAGGTAGGCTCTGTTACTGTAGCGGATGGCGATCCACTTTTTGTGCAGCTCAATCCTGTTAATCCAAGGTGTGCAGGCGGCAATGATGGAAAGCTTTTCCTCAATGTCGCAGGAGGCGAACCGCCCTATGGCATAGAGTGGTCGACAGGTATTACCAATATCGACTCCATCACTGGATTGGCGCAAGGAAATTACGATGTAACGGTTACCGATGTCAACGGTTGTTCTGTGGTAGCAGCCGAAGGCGTTGGCGTAGGAGCAGTAACTGCCAGCTTGGTTAGCCTGGTGAATGTCAGCTGTAATGGCAATGGCTCCGACGGCAGCATCACCATTCAAGGATCGGGAGGAACGGTCAATAACAATACCGATTATACCTACTTGTGGGACAACGGCATCACTTCCAACAGCCTTAGCAATCTGATGCCTGGTAACTACTGTGTGACTGTGACAGATTTGAACGGTTGCACCTCCGGGCCGCAATGTTTTGATGTACTTGATGGTGATCGACCGATTATTACGGCATGGAACATTGTCAACCTACAGTGTTCCGACGATATGAATGGGTCGTTGACGGCTAGTGTTACGCCTGCCACTGCTCCGATTATTGAATATAGTTGGACGTTGCCGGATAATAGTGTGGTGACAACGACAGACCCAACGCTCAGCAATTTAGGGGCGGGAACTTATATCTTTACGGCCTTGGCCAGCGACGGTTGTTTTGTGACCGAGACGGTGGAAATCATGGCTCCTACGCCCCTATCGATCGATGGGGTCGGTCTGAATTCTCCGACTTGTCCAGGCGATAACGATGGTTCCATCAGTGTCTTGGTCAGTGGTGGTACCCAGCCTTACACTGCTACTTGGTCGACGGGCGCTGTCATCAACGGTACGACCCTCGCAGGTATTACTGGCGGACAAAATTACAGCGTGACCATTGTGGATGCCAATCAATGCGACAGCATTACTTTGGATACGATATTGCCAAATCCTCCCCTGATCAACATATTCTTCGATCCAAACAGCGTCACTATGGTCAGCTGTAACGATCCTGGCACCTGCGATGGCCAAGCGACGGTCTTTGCATCTGGTGGTACTTCGACTCTTGGCCTGTATGATTTTCAGTGGGGTAGTAACGAATCGGTCTTTGGAGATACCAGCTCTACCGCCTCTCAGCTTTGTCAAGGTTGGAATACGGTGACGGTCAGTGATGGAAATTGCTTCAATGTAGATTCTGTTTTCATAGATGCACCTCCTGCCCTTCAGGTAGATTTTGATGCGCTGGTGATTCAAGAGCCCAGCTGTAACGATGGCGATGATGGGCAGATTACGGTGGCTGGAACGGGTGGAACGCCTGGCTATACATACCTCTGGGACACGCAGGAGACAACGCCTACTATTTCAGGTCTGGTCGCAGGCAGTTATGCACTCACCATTTTTGATAGTCGAGGATGCGATTTTGTCACGAATATCAACGTACAAGAACCAGACATCTTAATGGTTCAGATAGATACCCTTCTCAACGTCACCTGTAACGACGAGGACGATGGCCGCATAGAATTAAACCCAACGGGTGGAACACTTCCATATACTTATTTGTGGAACAACAATGTTTCGACCACCAATACGGCCTTTGAGTTGGACCCTGGCAACTACAGTGTAACAGTGGTAGATGCCCGTGGCTGTAGAGACAGTTTGACCGCTTCTATTAGCGAGCCTCCACAGATCGAGTTCCGACTTACGCAGCCAGAACCGCCGCTTTGTTTTGGCTTTCAAACCATTTTAACGGTAGATTCTATCTGGGGTGGTACACCGGGGATTTATGGCTTTTCTGTGGAAAATGGTCCGAAACGCCGGCCGGGTGCTTCCATTCCCGTAACGGCAGGAACTTACACGGTCCAGATTTTCGATGGAAACGATTGTTTTGTAGAGACCATTGTCGAGGTTTCAAACCCACCGCAGATTGTTGTTAGTCTGGGGAACGATGTAGAAATTCAATTGGGAGAAGTAGCAGACCTGGGAGCGGTGGTCAATCCTTCTACGGTGGTTGATTCCATCTTCTGGGCGCCGCTTGACACTTCTACTGTTTGTACCAGTACGGTTTATCCATGTGATGGCATCCAAGTTGCTCCTTTGCAAAGCACCGTTTACACCGTAACGGTCATCGACGAAAAGGGATGTGTAGGTACGGATGACATTCTCGTGGAAGTAGACAAGAATAGAAATGTTTACATTCCCAATATTTTTACGCCTAACAATGATGGCCGAAACGATGTATTCAAACCATTTATTGGAGCAGGTGTAACCCGTGTCAACTTCTTCCAAGTATTTGATCGCTGGGGAGCGCTGATGTATCAACAGGATAATTTTGTACCTAATAACAACATCGATGCCGACGGTTGGGATGGCAGCTACAAGGGTAAACGCCTCAACCCAGCAGTCTTTGTCTATCTGATAGAGGTAGAATTCGTCGATGGAATTACCTTATTGTATCGGGGAGATATAACACTTCTTAGGTAACGGACGGTACCAGGGAGCTGCTTTTAGGCAAAGCGACAAAAAAGGTAGCTCCTTCGTTTTCTTTGGAAGAAATCCAAATCCGACCGTTCAAGCGCTGAATAATCTTTTGGCAGATTGCCAGTCCAATACCAGTGCCTTCATACTTGTTGCGAGTGTGGAGGCGCTGGAATATTACAAAGATGCGTTCCTGAAAATCCGGGTCGATGCCAATGCCATTGTCTTTGATGCTGATGACAAACTCCTCTTGTTTTTCCTCGCAATTGATCTTGATGACAGGCTTGAGGTTGGGTTTGTGAAACTTAATGGCGTTGGACAGCAGGTTTTGAAACAGTTGGATCAGCAGGGATTGGCTGGAGCGAACCGCTGGCAGGTCAACCCTTTCAATTTCAGCCTCTGTCTCTTCTATCCGTACTCTCAAATTGATGATGGCAATGTCTACAGCGTCATTGAGCTGCATCATCTCCATGTCTTCCTCCGTTTTGCCGATGGTGGCATACTTCAGCAGGGCATCCAGCAAATTATTCATCCGGATGACCCCTTCTTTGACGTAGGCGAAGTACTGATTGGAATCCTCATTGAAACTACTTCCGTGCAGCCGGTGGATCAATTGTGTGTAGCTTCCAATCATTCGGAGCGGCTCTTTCAAATCGTGTGAAGCGACATAGGCAAACTGGCGAAGTTCCTCATTGGCCTGTAGCAATTGAGAATTTTGCTTGGTGATTTGATCGCTTTGCTCCAACAACAAACTCTGATATTTATTCTCTTTGGTCAGTTGCTCGATCTTTTGTTGCTTTTCGCGAATGGCATATTTAATTTCCATATCGATCACCTGGCGATGCATTTGCAGACCCGCAAATTGCTCATGCTTCTTGGAATACGCCATTTGGTATTGCAATGCCTTGGCAAAGTCGCCCATATCCTTGTAGATGTCAGCAAGCAATTGATAAGCCCTCAATTCATTCGTGTCATCCTTCATACGCTTGGACGTCACGATACAACTACTGGCGAACTTAATGGCCAGGGGATACTCTTTTCGGTGGTAGTAAATCCTACTGAGATTGCTGAGGTTGATTTGGCGTCCATTGACATCTCCCAACTCATCCATCATCTGACGAGCCTTTTGTGCCAACTCGAAGGATTCATCGATCCGCCCTCTGGCCACCTCTGTGCGGCTCAGTTGCGCGATTGAGTGGGCAATCATCTCCTTGTATTGAGACTTTTCAGCCAGGTCCAGTGCCTTTTGGAAGTAAGGCTCTGCTTCATCGGACAAGTTGTTGTTGGAGTGAATATTTCCAATGTTGTTGTAGAGGATTACCAGTGAATTGTCTTCCAGAACATCCTCATAGTCGTCCAATGCCGTTTGATATTTCTCGATGGCTTCCTCATAATTGAATAGGCTGGCGTAAATCGTACCCATGTTGATGAGATACTGGGCCGTGAGCTTTCGGAAGTTAATGTTTTTACTCTTGTCCAATGCCTCCAATAAATATTGCATAGAGGACTTATAATCCGAAGCAAAGCCATAATAGATGGCCATATTGTTCAAGGCATTGAGTTCCAGCTCAATATCGTTGATGGATCGGCTCATGCGGAGCAGCGGCTCACTGTATTCTAATATCCGCGAATATTCCTGCCTTTTGAGGTGAATGGATGCCAGCTGATTGTAAATCTGAGCAAGCAAGACCTCGTCCGTTGATTCATCTTGTGTCTTTAGAAAGGCCAGCCCCTCCTCTACCCGAGCAATCGCCTCTCCAAATTCATTTCGTTGAACATCTAACTGACAGAGCTTGCAAAGCGAGCGGATAATGCCTGCAACATCGTCATTGTATTGGCTGTGTTCCAGGGAACGTTGGTAATATTTAGCAGCATTTTGAAAGTCTCGCTTGTTTTCGTAAACCTCTCCAAGCGCAATTTGAATATCGATGCCGACGCGCTTACCAGAGGGGAGATCGTGCAACATATTGGCCTCCTGCAAATGGCGCAATGCCAATTGAAACTTTTCTACCTGGCCCAGATACTTCCCACTGGTCGTATGAATCTGTCCGATGAGCAACTTAGAAGCCACCCTGGCGCCTATGTCCTCACTTTGCTCCGCTATGGCCAAAGCTTGCTCCGCCAGTGTCAGTGCCTTATCCAGCTGACGCTGCGCATAGTAGACGGAAGATTCTTCAATTAATAGTTGTATGTCGTTTGCAATCATTTGTCCACCACAATTCAAAAAACAGAAAAATACCTTTGGTTAGAAGTGTATGGGTCAGTTGGCATCTACATATCCATCCAGATACAGTTTGTACGTAGGGGGGTCTGCATTGGTTTCGACGGTAATCATTGGCTTTTGCTTCCCCAACTTTCCTTTAGTATCAAAGACAACACCAATATAGCCCTCCTCACCGGGGGCAATGGGTATGAAAGGATAACTCGGTTGGGTGCATCCGCAGGTCGCCCTGACATTTTTGACGACCAAGTCGGTCTTACCAGTATTTTTAAACTGAAATTTGTGCTCTACTTTATCTCCTTGCTTGATGGTCTTGTAGTCAAAAACGGTTTGCTCAAACTTTGCTCTGGCCTTTTTGCGTTTGCGCTTTTTCTTTTTCTCCTGCTGTTTTGACCTCTTCACCAGTTTCTCTTCCTTTTGGGCCGGCACTTCTGCCATCGATGCTTTTTCTGGCCTGGAAAGGCTATCTGGTCGTTTTTCCATCATTGGAGTAGCAGAGCTGTCACCGCCAGCGGTCGTCTTCACAGCCTCGACCACAGGAACGGTCGCAGCTACCTCCGCTGGCTTTTTGGCCGTTTCTTCATTTGCACATCCAAAAAGCAAGAGCAATATCAACAGAAAAAAAGAGGTCAAGGTCACTTTCATCTGGTCTTCCTTTTAGTAAGAACAGGACGAAGCTACACCATATTAAAGACTAATGGAAAGATTTAAGGAAGATTATTCCCCCTTGAGAGGAGCAAGAATCCCTCAATATGGAGGTCATCGGACGATGGAAAGGCTTCCAATATCCGCTTCTTCTTGCCCATCGCAGATGTATCGCACCCGATAGAGCAATACACCGGGATTCATAAACTGCCCCTGGAAGCGACCATCCCACTGTTCGAAGGGATTCGCAGTAGCAAAGACGCGCCCGCCCCAACGATCGAATATCTCGAAGGCAATCAATTCTTGGATGGCATAGGGATTACTGATGCCGTACGTATCATTGAGACCGTCATTATTCGGCGTGAAGGCTTTTGGCAAATATACTTCTCCACATTCCAGATCATCCGGATCAATTACGGTGACGCGGATGGTATCAGTAGAAGTACAGGTATTGTCGTCCATACGCAAGGTGTAGGTCGTCGATTGACTGGGCGTAACGGTAGGCTCGAGGACAGTTATATTGCTGATGTCGACATTTGGCGACCAATTGAAGTTCGTTGCACAGGTTGTAGAAGACATAATGTCTACGCTATTGCCCAGAAAAATCGTGGTGTCCTGACTGATGAGCTGATCTGGCGCCAGGTACAACTCCTCAATTTCTGTAGCCAGCAGCGCTCGATCATAAACGCGAATTTCGTCAACCAGGCCGATGAACGGCTGCTCATTGGTCTGCTGGCAAAGGTTGCTGGAAATATTGATACCGAGGACGGAGTTGTTGAGGATGTCCACCCTAGAGACTGCTTTGCTCTCTCTGCGAAGGCTGCCATTGAGATATAGCTGGGTCGTATTGCCTGCGCGAACGACGACAATGTGTTGCCAGCATCGGTCAAAATCCAGCGGGGCATTGACAGAACCCAGCTTACTGGTATTTTCGACCAGGTCGGCATTGAGTAGATTGGCCCCTGACAGTAAGGTAACATCGAATATGTTCTCATCCGAGCAGGCCATCTTTTTGTTGATGATGTGGCGGACCCCTACGGAAAGCGTCGGTTTGATGTATAAGCTGAGGGTAAAATCCTTTTTATTGAATACGTTGTTGACCGTTCCGATGAAAAGAATTCCGTCGGTTCCCAGGCGCATTTCCATGGCTTCGCCTTGGACACCACAGACACAATTGGGATTCCCGAGTAGCTGTCCATTCGCTCCATTACCACTTTGGTCATTGGCCGTACAGTCATCGAAGGAGTAGTAGGCTTCGAGACCTCTGGTCGGCTGGGCTACACAAAGGCTGCTCAGGAGCCCCAACAAAGCAGTAAAGAAAAAATTCTTCATCGGTTTTAACATTTTAGTCCAAGAGATTATGACCGTGTTGCACGTTCTTTTAACCGTTTATTGAACGCTCCAGTACGGACAATATTATGAGTCGAGTACGAGCTACGAAGGGTTTTGTCTTTGATTGAGAAGCAACCCAAACTCATAGTAGTTTTACAAGATGTATACCCTTTTGGCAAATCTTCCAAAAACGACTTACAAAAGTAAAAGGTAAAAGGAAATTTTGCCGCAAAAAACAAGACACTTATCCAAAAAGGTCGGACATATTGCCTAAGCCAGGGGGCAGGAGGTCCTGAATTAAGTTTTGCGATTCGGCTGTTTCCCGCTCGGCAGCAAGGACCAAGGCTTTGTTGACGGCCACCAGAACGAGGTCTTCCACCTGCTCCTTGTCGTCCCAATCTAGGGCTTCTTTATCGATGTGAATATTGACAATTTGTCTGTTGGCCGTCGCTACAACGGTGACGGCTCCATCGCCGGATTTGGCTTCTACCTTGATTTCTGCCAGTTTCTTTTGCAGGGCTTCTTGCTTTTCCTGCATATTTCCCATTAAATCACCGAACATAGTCTAATTTTTTGATGCGCAAAGGTAATACAATTGCCTCAAACCTAAGCCATCCGGATTCAACTCATACAATCTGCGTCGGCCTTCTCGATCGGATGCAGGAGGTACAAAGTACGGACTTCCTCTTCGCTCAGCGCCCGATCGTACACCCGCAACTCATCCACGATTCCTTTGAACCGACGGGTCATACCGCTTTTCAAGCAGGGGCTGTTGCCAAAGGAGAGCGGTGTATCGTTGCTGATGTCCACCCCGCTACAACGGGACCCCTGCCTCACCAGTATACCGTTGATGAAGGTGGAGGCATAGCGTCCTTCGCGCACCAAGGCGAAATGCTGCCACCCGCTACCGGAGAATTCCGGAGAAATATTGGCATAATGCTTATTGGGCGTCTCGTGGACCTTCGTTTCAAAAAGTCGCGTCTTTTGATCCAGCAAAATATCCAACATGTGGTACTCATCACAGGAGGCTCGCTTGGACAGCATGCTCTGCCGAAAGACACTGTAGCTTTCAGAACGGACATAGAAGCTCACTGTAAAGTCGGAAGTATTAAAATATTTATTTACCAGGCCGTGAAACTCCACATAGTCGTGCCGTCCATCTAGCAGCAGTCCTTGGCCCTCTACCCCACACCAGCAACCTGGATTGCCAAAAAGCTGGCCATGTGATTCGTTGCCACTGTCGTCCCGAGCATCACATAAGTTAAAGGTATAATGGGCTATCAGCCCATCTTCTGGTACAAAGGAGGATTCCGTTAGCATTCCCGGATTCAACAAAGGGCAGCAAAATAATAGAATGGCGAGGTATCTCATGTTTTTGTTTTTTCTCCACACAATTCGCGTCGATCACCTCTGGAAGATACGACTTTTTGAGCAGGAATGAGATACTTTAAACAGGGTATAAATGGCGAGGCTTAGTCACAGCTTTCTATTTCGTCTTTCAAAAACGTGTATCTTTCCAATAAATCTACACCCATCTTGTGGCACAGTTGAAAGGTTACAATGAATTCCTCTAAGTCTTTCCGAATCTTGTAGTCCAGAAATTTGCTCTGAACCTCCACATATATTTTCTGAAAGCCGTAAACAGCTAAAATATTTTTTAGGCAATCGTACTTGTATTGACTGACATTATTTGAAAGCTGGGCAGTATTCCAGGCAATATCGTTGAGTTCTCCAAACTCCAATTCAAAGTTGATGCCCAGGGTATAGGCATAATCGCT
>JBCCSZ010000239.1:0-12534 GCA_039199225.1 Bacteroidota bacterium | reverse complement strand
CCCACGATAAAAATCTGTATTATTGGGTGGTCTAAAAGTCTACTTTGTGTAGATCGAAAGATGGTATGGATGCAAAGTTGAGACGTCAAGACCTAAAACAATATGCCAACCTAAAATCAGTGACCTTCTATGTCTGTAGATGATAAAGATAAGCGCCAATCTGAAGATGTACATCCGCTTTTGCCAAGTGGTGAGTGGGAAGGATTTTACTGCTACAACCACTCTCCGGAACAACATAAAATGCAAGTTGAACTCAACTTTTCCAATGCAGTCGTATCCGGCTCCGGCATAGACGATGTGGCTTCCTTCACATGGAAAGGGCAGTACGACCTAGAGAAACTTAAATTGAGCATGACCAAGCACTACGCCACCCACAAGATATTTTACAGAGGCGATATTGATGAAAATGGCATCTGGGGGCTTTGGGAATGTGACATGAGTCACCTTGGGATTCCTCAGGGCTTGGCGGAAATGATTAAAGATTCTCTCAAAGAGGATTTGACCGGAGGTTTTCACATTTGGCCAAAAAAGCAGCAAAGCGAAACAAATAGCAACAGCTTGGAGGCGCAAAACGAATCGAAAAAACTCAAAGAAATATTCATAGAGGTGTTCGGCTGATTGGACAAAATGTCTCTGTAGGTCCTTGCATCTAGGACTTTATTCACAACAAAAAGCGATGAAAATATTGAACAAAGCCACACTACTTTTAGTCATCCTCAATCTATTAGGGGTAAATCCATGTGCGGCACAAGATGGGTATGAGATTTTCAACGAATGGGACAACTCCTTTGCCTGGATTCGGAAAGATGGTAAAGTCGGATTGCTGGATTCGGCGAAGCAAGTCCTCATTGAACCCACGATCAATGGAGAAATTGTCGTGATCAATGAGGATGCGATTTTGGTTGTTCACAACAAAAAGAAAGGTGTCTATAATCACAAAGGCCAGGAAGTTCTTCCTCCGATCTACACCAAGATAGAAATCAGAAAGGAACACATAAAGTATACGAGAGAAGACGAGAACGGAGAGAAGAAACAAGGTCTTTGCCGTTTAGATGGCTCCAAAATACTCTCCAGAGATTACTGTTCGGTCAAAGAAATGCGAGGCAATATTCTGGCCGTTTCAGACGACTGTAAACACTCCATCCTAATCGACAGGACGACAGAGAAGCAACTTTCCCCAGACACATTTATGTACATTAAATATGAGAGTCACAATCGCTATGCTGTCAGCAAGGATAAGGTAAGTTACGGTATCATAAATATTGAACTGGAAAAAGTCATCCCATTTGAATATCAGATGTTGTCAGCTATTTGGTACAACTCAAGAACGATTGATTCCATCTTCCTTGCCAAGAAGAACAACAAATACGGATTGATAAACACGAAAAATGAGGTAATAATCGACTTTGCATATGATAGAATAGGCTATGGCGATGGCCTATTTTCCTGTAGGAAAGATGGAAAATGGGGCTTGATCAGTATAGACAATGAAATCTTGATCGACCCTATTTACGACAAATTAATCGTTCCGTACAGACCACCCATGAATTACTTTGTTGTGTCGAAAGATGGAAAATATGGGGCTGTTACCCGAGACAATGAGATCGTCCTTGCGCTTAAGTATGACCATTTGTGCCTAAGTGACAATGGCTTGTTTAGTGCAAAAAAGGGGGACAAGTGGGCCATTATCGATGAAAATGGTAAAAACCTTACTGATTTTATCTTTGATACTGGGGATTGCTACAATGACTTATTCAGGGTGAAATTAGAAGGCACAACTTATTACATGAATGCAGATTTGAAGTGTATACAGTTTTGTCCAGACCAGGCTGTTTTAGAGCGATATGGCTTAAAATAAGCAGCTGATGGCAAGCGTATAGCGATCCTGTTAGCTGCCGATTGAGCCTCAAGATGGTCTATGTACATTCCAATCGTTCTAATTGGCCTTTAGTCTTTTTCTTTGGTAGGCTTTCGCACCAGAGTAGATCATTCCGCCGAAGGCCGCCAGTCCGACAGCTAGGTAGATGTAGTTGACCCCAGATTTTAAGACCCCTAAAAAAGCAATGGCGATCAGTAGGACAGTTGGTACTTCGTTGAGTAAGCGATATTGGAAAGCTTTCAGTGGTCGTTCGCCAGCCACCAGCTTTTTGCTGATTTTTTTGCAGTAGATGTGGTAGCCCAACAGAATCAGCAGGAGGGTTAGTTTCAGGTGCATCCATCCCTGCTGAATGTAAGCCGTGTTGACAACCAGCATGCCGATGCCACAGACCCAAGTAAACATCATGGCTGGGTTGCAGATGATTTTGTAGACGCGCTGGTGCATCAGGGCGAATTGCTCGCCAAGTACCTTTTGCTCTGCTGGCGGCCGATCGTAAGACTCTTCGTGGTAAACAAACATGCGCACGAGGTAAAAGAGCCCGGCCATCCAAGAGACGAAGCCAATGATGTGTAAGGTTTTGAGAATGAGCAGCGTCATATTCTTTTTTTATACAAGTTACGAAGGCTGTGGTAAAATCGTTGGTCTGCTTTTTCATCTTTTGGTCAAAGTGTTTCTATATTGGGAGTTGAGGGGTGAACAGGTGAACGGTGATGAACTGGTGAACGGTGAGCTTGTTTGGTGATTGCGGCGGGGGCGCTTGTGATTTGGTGATCGGTGAGGAGTGAACAGGTGAAGGGTGAGCTTGTTGGTGATTGCGGTGGGGGCGCTTGTGATTTGGTGATCGGTGAGCGGGTGAATGGTGAACGGGTGAACGGTGAGCTTGTTTGGTGATTGCGGTGGGGGCGCTTGTGATTGGGTGATCGGTGAATGGGTGAGTTTCTCCGTGAATGAAAGGACTGTCTGCTGCTTTAAATGAACTATTTGGAATATCTTAATGCATGCCTCAATTTCGGCCTTATTTTAATTGGTACACGTACTCGGGGTCTTATCTCAAGGTAAATATTGCGATTTTTTTGTTTTGCTTTGAGATGATGTTGGGTATTTTTGGATTCGTTTATCTGGAGCAATACAGTTGGACGGAAGCTTATTATATGACGGTGATCACCTTGTCGACCGTTGGATTTACGGAAGTGCAGCCTTTGAGTAGTCAGGGGCAATTGTTTGCTTCTGGATTGATACTGCTGAACATTGGAATATTTGCCTACATCCTTTCGGCCATTACGAGTTTTGTGGTGAAGGGAGAAATTTTTAAAAAAATGCACGTCAATGTAATTGCTAAGAGGATTGGGGAGTTGGACAATCACATCATTATTTGTGGTTATGGGCGATACGGGAAGGAGATCGCAGAACAATTTTTGTTGCACAACATGAACTTTGTGGTGATTGAGAAGGATCACGAAAAAATTGTGGAGATACAGCGCAGCCCTGAAAAGATTTTATATATCGAGGAGGATGCGACCAAGGACGAGGCTTTGCTCAATGCGGGCATCGAGCGGGCGCGGGCTTTGATTAGTACGCTTTCGGATGACATCAATAATGTGTACACGGTGCTATCGGCTCGTCAGTTGAATTCCAATATCAACATCATCAGTCGGGCGGCATCGCCGCAGGCGGGGCAGAAGTTGGAATTGGCGGGTTGTAGTCAGGTGATTATGCCGGACCAGATTGGGGCTTTTTACATGGCTACCTTGATTAGTAAGCCGGGGACGGTGGAGTTTTTCTCTCAGGTTACGAATGAGTTTGAGGCCGACATTGGTTTTGAGGAGATTCGGTATGATCAGGTGAAGCCCCAAAACCAGAATAAGTCCATCAAGGAGCTCAATATCCGCAAGAGTACGGGAGCGAATATCATTGGGTATAAGCAACGGCAGGGTTTGTACATCATCAATCCGCAGCCGGAGGTGATCTTGGAGGAGGGGACGAGCTTTATTGTTTTGGGGAGTGTGGAGCAGTTGGATAAATTGCGCCGGCAGTTGTTTCCGTAGGCAAAAAAAATCCCACCCAAGTACCGAGGTGCTTTTGGACCCCTTATCGACACGTTGAGGCTGCCGAACTGTTTTTGGTAATCTCCTTGTTTCCGAAAGGAAAACCGGACAAGTCAACGGTTGGAGCCCGCCCTACTGGCATTCCGAGACAGTACCTCTATATGAAACTGTTGGGCCAAAGCTTTATAGTACCTGAGTAGGAAAGCGCGGTTGAACGATTTGTTCAATCCGCCTGCAAGGTATTACTTTTTTCATAATAAGTCCAAAATCTATTCCTCCCTTTTTGATGGCTTTAGGAACATTGAGAAATTCGCCCTAATTTTGCGCCTCAACCACAGACCCATTGAAAAGCTCTTTTCACAGCGAATTTGTTTTCATCCGTTCGGTGGCCTTCAATCTACTGATGGTGCTGCTGTGCTATGCCGGGTTGCGCTGGCTTTTTTATGGGCTCAACCAAAGTGCTTTCCCTGGCTTGGGATGGGGAGAGGGGCTGCGCTTGGCCCTCATCGGCATTCGTTTCGACCTGGTACCTTTGCTGTATTTCAACAGTTTATACATTCTACTGGCTTTGTTGCCCTGGCGGAGCCGCACGAAGGTGCCTTACCAGAAAATGCTCAAAGTTCTTTTCCTGTGTAGCAATGGGCTAGCGTTGGGCTTGGAGTTGCTCAGTATCCCTTATTTCCGTTTTTCTGCTCGTCGCTTGATCCGATCCGACTTTGGTCTGTGGTCCAAATCTATGAACTTGACAGGGGCCTATCTGGCTGATTTTTGGTACCTGTTACTGACTTTTATCTTCTTGCTGTCTGTGCTTTACCGTTGGTACAAACCGGCCGTACGATCCAACGGACTGCAAAAGTTGCCCTACCAGTTGGGGATATTTGCTATGACCGCCCTACTGGTCGTCTTAGGTATCCGAGGAGGTGTTCAACTGCGCCCTTTAATGCCCATTACTGCTACACGCTATGTGAACGATCAGCGCCTCGCTCCACTTTTGAGCAATTCTGGCTTGAGCATTCTGTTTTCCATTGGGCAGGGACAATTGAAAGAGCCCGATTTTGTGGATGAGGCCCGTCTCGCGCATTACTTTCCGCGTTTTCGCCAATATGCAAGCAATGGAGGTGGTTTGACCGAAAACGTTGTTTTCATCGTATTGGAAAGTTTTAGTCAGGAATATGTGGGGCTGTTCAACGATGGACCTTCTTACACACCTTTTCTGGATTCGTTGCTGCAAGCAGGCTACTACAGTCGCAACGGATTGGCGAATGGCATGCGGTCGACACACGGAATTGTGGCCATCAGTAGTTCGATTCCTTCTTTGATGGAGGACCCCTTGATGTTTTCGACTTATCAAGGCAATCGCGCAGAAGGTATTGCCTCTATACTCGCTCAAAAAGGCTATGGCTCGGCCTTTTTTCATGGCGCCAATCCGGGTTCCATGGCGCTGGAAAAATTTGCCCACCTCACTGGATACGACCATTTCTACGATCGGGACGATTATGAAAAAGCCCATGGTCCAGCGGATTATGACGGCCACTGGGGCATTTGGGACGATCCCTTTTTTCAGTATACGGCGCATCAGCTCAACACCCTTGAGGAGCCTTTTGTAAGCTTACTTTTCTCCTTGACTTCGCATCATCCTTATAAGGTGCCAGAGGCGTACGCCCGTCAGTATCCCGAAGTTCCGCCCATCTGGCGCAGCATTCAATATACAGACACAGCACTGGCAAATTTCTTTCGGACGGCCCGGCAAATGCCTTGGTTTGAGCGGACCCTTTTTGTTATCACGGCAGACCATCTCGGCAAAATTGTTGGAGGCTCGCCCTACCTCAACTCGCTGGGCTTTTTTCGGATTCCCATCTTATTTTACCATCCAAGCAAGCAGCTGAGCGGAGATACCAATCGAGTGATCTCGCAGATTGATTTGATGCCATCGGTGCTGGATTACCTCGATTATTCAGAAGCTTTTCCTGCCTTCGGCCAAAGCTGTTTTGATACCTTGGCGCCTGCCTATGGCTACATGTTTCACAATGGTCTCTATCAAATCGTCGACTCTGCCTATCTGTATCAGACCGATTTTCGGGATGCTCAATACCTATTCCATCATCCGACCGATCCCGGTTTGGTGCATGATCGCAAGCTGGAGCAGGCGGAGGTGGCAGGGGCGATGGATGAGCGTTTGAGGGCGGCGGTGCAGCGGCATCATCGGGGGATGGTGCGGAATGAGTGGGGGAGTGGTGAACGGTGAACGGGTGAACGGGTGAACGGGTGAACGGTGAGCGGGTGAGTTTTTTTGGTGATTTGGTGATTGCGGCGGGGCCGCTGGTGGTTTGGTGAGGAGTGAACGGGGGAGCGGTGAACTGGTGAACGGTGAGCGGGTGAATGGCGAACTGGTGAGCGGTGAGCGGGTGAATGGTGAACTGGTGAGCAGCGAGCGGGTGATTGGGAAAACTTTTTACTGCTAACTGTCCTACTGCCTTTTGGGGAAACTAATCGGTGGGGGAATGGTAAATGGGCGGTGGAATATTTATATCTTTTCGGATTAATTGTTAATGACATAAAAACCAATGATGAGCATGTTATCCAAAATTTACGATGTAAAGAACTTTAAGGGAGATTTTACGGGAGGATTGGTAGCAGGTGTGGTGGCATTACCGTTGGCGCTGGCGTTTGGGGTGCAGTCGGGGATGGGAGCGACGGCGGGTTTGTATGGGGCCATTGCGGTAGGTATTTTTGCTGCGATGTTTGGGGGGACGGAAACGCAGGCGAGTGGGCCGACGGGGCCGATGACGGTTGTTTCGGCGGCTTTGGTGGCGGCGGCTATTGAGATGACGGGTAGCTTGGAGAATGGTATGAGTATCATTTTACTGGCCTTTTTGTTGGGGGGACTCTTTCAGGTGCTTTTTGGGTTTTTGAATATTGCCAGTTATGTGAAGTATTTTCCTTATCCGGTGGTTTCTGGTTTTATGAGTGGGGTGGGTTTGATCATCGTTATTTTGCAGTTGTTTCCTTTTGCGGGTTTGGATTCGGCCAAGTCTACTTTGTATGTTATTCAGAATCTTCCTCGTCTTTTTTCGGAGGCCAATTTGTCGGCTCTGTTGCTGGGGGGGATCACGATTGCTATTTACTTTGTCTTTCCGCTGATTACAAAGGCCATTCCGAGTGCCTTGGTGGCGCTGATTGTGGCTACTTTGGTTGCCTATTTTACCCAGATGGAGGTTCCGTTGATTGGGGAGATACCTTCTGGTTTGCCTTCTTTCCAGCTTGGAGGGATATTTAGTGTGGATTCGAGTGCCTACAGTATCATTTTGGAGTATGCGCTGGTTTTGGCGGTTTTGGGCAGTATCGATTCGCTGTTGACTTCGGTGATTGCGGACAACATGACCAAGACCAAACACAACAGCAATCGGGAGTTGATCGGTCAGGGTATTGGCAATATGTTGGCGGCGGTGATTGGGGGTATCCCAGGAGCGGGTGCTACGAAGGGAACGGTGGTGAACATCAATGCGGGTGGTCGGACTAGGCTGTCGGGTATTTTGCATGGCACTTTTCTGCTGGCGGTTTTGCTGGGGTTGGGGCAGTTGGCGGCGCACATTCCGCTTTGTGTATTGGCGGGTTTATTGATTCCTATTGGGTTTAAGATTGTTGATTTTAAGGGCTTGAGACACTTGGCCAAGGTGCCGAGGGCGGATGCGGTGGTGCTGGTGTTGGTGCTGCTCATTACCACCTTCGGTAGTTTGATCAATGCGGTGGGCATCGGTATTGCGCTGGCTTGCTTACTGTTTATGAAAAAATCGGGTGACATTAGTGAAAAAGGTATGGAAGTGGGAAATATTGCCGACCTGGATGGTTCTAAGCCCTGGCAGGATGAGAAAGACTTCTATGAAAAATACAAGGATAAGGTCATCATCAAGCATTTGTATGGTCCCTTGTTTTTTGGATTTACTTCTTACTTCAAGGATCAGATTAAGGCGCTGCCCAAAGACATCAAGGCGGTCATCCTGAGAATGGATCGGGTGCCTTACATCGATCAGTCGGGATTGTATACTTTGGAGGACATCATCTTTGATCTTCGCTCGCAAAACATAGAGGTGCTCATCATCGGATTGGAATCGCAGCCGGCTGACATGCTCAAAGCTGTAGATATTATACCGGATTTGGTGCCAGAGGAGGATTTGTTTGATCGTATTGAGGATGGGTTTGAGTTTTTGCGGGATCGGTTGAAGAAGGAAGGGAAGGGAGAGTGAGGGGTGAACAGGTGAACGGTGAACTGGTGAGCGGTGAGCAGTGAACTGGTGAGCGGTGAACGGGGGAGTTTTTGGTGATTGCCTTCGGCTGGTGATTTGGTGAGGGGTGAGCGGTGAACTGGTGAGTGGTGAACGGTAAACTGGTGAGTGGTGAACGGTGATCGAAGAAACTGCATGCTGCGTACTGGTGTAGCGGTGATTGCGGCGGGGCCGTTTGTGATTTGGTGATTGCCTTTGGCTGGTGATTTGGTGAGTTTTCCTGTGATCGAAAAAATGTATGCTGCATATTGTTTAACTGTCTACTGAGAATGAGCTTTCCTGTGATTGAAAAAAACTGCTGGCTGCTGACGGAAAAACTGCCTATTGAAAAGCACTGATTCTGGTTTTTATTTTAGCTGTTGATACTTGGAGCGGCTGAGGGGTAGGCGTTGGCCGGATTGCAGTTCGACCTCGTATTTGCCGGCGCCGTGGGTGAGGATTTTTCGCATTTGTTCCCAGTTGCAGATGTAGGAGCGGTGGATGCGGCGGAAGGTGTTGGGGAGTAGTAGTTCCAGGCTGTTGAGGTTTTTGTCGTGCAGGTGTTTTTGTTGGTCGATGAGGTGGATTTCGCTGTAATTTCCGGATGCCTTGATGAATTGGATGTCTTTGATGGGGATGAGGTGGACTTCGCCCTTGCGGCGGACGGAGAGGTATTGGGAGGTGGAGAGTTGCTGCTGGTTGGTTTGTTGGGTGTAGCGGTCGAAGGCTTTGGTGAGCCGTTCGATGGTGAATGGCTTGGGGATGAAATCTAGGACGCCATATTCAAAAGCTTTCAGGGCTTGGTCGGTGTTGGCGGATACGATGATGGTTTGGAAGCTGTGGCTGAGCAGCTCTTGCAGGATGCTGAAGCCGTTGAGACCATTTAGGTTGAGGTCCAGCAGGAGTAGGTCGATGGGGTGGTTTTGGAGGTAGTGTAGACCGGCGGAGAGGGTTTGACGCTTGGCCAGTCGTTGGATGTTGGTTCCAAGTACCTGTCGCGTCAAACGCTCTATGCGGTCTGCCACAGAGGCTTCGTCTTCAATGATTAGAATGCGCATAATGGCTGTTGAATTCGTATTGGGACCCCATCGGGATGCGCAGGCAATATAGTGACATTTGCGCCAAGATCGGGGCAATTGCTCTGTGATGGCTGAAAATATATGGTGTTACAGTCTTACTCTAGCAGCATACCTGTGAAATCGTCGATTCCCTTGGTGTCAGAGATGATCTTTGTAAATGCTTCATTGAGTGGTTCGATTTCCTGTTGCTTAAGGACAATCTTGCCATTTTGATCCAAATAAGAATGGTAGTTGACATTCTGTTCTTCGGACGTTTCCTCGAAGTCGCTTCTCTGATGTGCGCCGCGGCTTTCCTTCCTCAAAATGGCGGGCAGAATGGTTGCTTCTGCTGAGTAGATGGAGGCTTCCAAATCAAATGCCAGGACCAGGTCTTCAAAGCCTTCCGAGTCTGGCCGGACATCGATGTGCGGCATGGCTGCTTTGAGTTGGTTGATTTCCTTAATGCCCTGTACCATGGTCGTTTCATCGCGCACGACGCCGCAATGCTTCCACATGATGTTTCGCAACTTCCGCTGTAGGGGCCGAACGACTTCAGAGCCATTCTTGGTGAAGGCATCTATTTTTTCGTGCGCCTGTTGGATCACTTTTTTAGAGCGGCGGTGTACCATGATTTCGTCGGAGTATTTTGCTGCCGCTTCCCCTGCGCGCTTTCCAAAAATCAATATTTCGGCCAGCGAATTGCCGCCCAAGCGATTGGCTCCGTGCAAGCCGCCTGTTACTTCGCCTGCCGCAAAAAGCCCCTCGATGCCCGTCCAATGATCATCTGGACGAACCACAACGCCTCCCATCGAGTAGTGAGCGGTTGGTGCCACCTCCATGGGTGATTTAGAAATATCGATCATCAAGGTATCCAAAAACTGGCGGTACATACGAGGCAGTTTTTGAATGATGAAATCCTTGTTTCTGTGGCTGATGTCCAATAAGACACCTCCGTTTTCGGTCCCCCGACCTTCAATGATTTCTGTATAATTGGCCATGGCCACTCTGTCACGGGTGGAGAGTTCCATGCGCTTGGCATCGTACTTTTTCATAAACCGCTCACCCAAGTTATTGGTCAATCGTCCACCTTCGCCCCGGACGGCTTCTGTTACCAGCGTACCCGCAATATTTTCGGGGATCACCATTCCCGTTGGGTGGAATTGCACCATCTCCATGTCCTTCAGCTCACAACCCGCTTTCAGGGCGAGGTAAAATCCGTCTCCGGTATTTTCATTTCGACGAGAGGAGCTTTTACGCCAAATTCTGGTATGGCCACCGGCTGCCAAAATCACGGCATCGGCCAGAAAAACGGTGCGCTCGCCATTCTTGATATTGAAAGTCATTGCCCCAAAACAGTTCCCTTCGCTCACCAATAATTCTGTGACGTATTGGGAGTCGTGAATGGGGATTTTCAATTCCTTTGCTTTGTTAATCAACGCAAATAGGATGGAGCGGCCCGTATAATCTCCTGAGTAGCAGGTCCGGCGGTAGGTGTGCGCGCCGAAGAAGCGTTGGTCAATTCGACCGTCTTCCAACTTGGCAAAATTGGCACCCCAATGATCGATTTCTTCAACCAGCATGGGCGCCTCCTGCGCCATTAACTCAACCATTCGAGGCTCGGAAATATGGTAGCCTTCTATCATGGTATCCGCAAAGTGCTGCTGCCAACTATCCTGGGGGTCTACATTGCCAAATGCTGCATTGATACCACCTGCCGCCAAAACCGTGTGGACGTCTTCCTTTTGGCGTTTTCCCAAAACAGTGACCTCTACACCGGCCATTCTGGCTTCAATAGCAGCTCTCAGACCAGAACCACCACTCCCTATGACGAGGACATTGGAAATATCGGTCGTATGCGCATTCTTATTATTTTTCATCATTTTTTGGTTTTAGAAGATTGTACTAGATGGGAGAATAGAACTTGTAAAAGTTCCAATTTTTGTGTTTTTCAAGCGGAAAATGGTGTAAGACTGACCATACTCCTCAATCATATAGGGATTGCTATGTTAAAGAATTTTTTCTACAAATACATTAAAATATCTGTTAATTCTTTAGGCGCAACATTAGAGAATTGGCCTCCAGTGAAAAATAGTCGGTTCTTTATTTATCCTTGTGAGATGATACCTTTAACTTCAGCTCGAATCACCGCTAAAACACTTTCAAAATGGATGCAGCCAACTTCTTGGTCGACTACTTTTCTCAATACATGACCCTCAGCGAGGAGGAGGTGCAACTTATCAGGAATGAAAACCTCATCCGGGAATACAAAAAGAACGACTTTTTGCTGAAAGAAGGCCAGATTGCAACGGTGTGTTTTTTGGTACTGAAAGGCTGTGTAAAGCGGTATTACCTCGAAGATGGCGAGGAGCGGATCATGGAGTTTTATACAGAAAATGATCCCATCGCGCCCGTTAGTTACACCACCAAAGAGCCTTCTCAATACTTTTTATCTTGTGTAGAGCCTTGCATTATTTCCACTGGTACGGAAGAGAGAACGCAGTTATTTTTACAGAAATTTCCCCGCTTTATTCCCATTTTTGTCAAAATTGGCGACAGCCTGGCAGCAAAGAAGCAGGTATTTTTGGATGATTTTAAAAACCTTTCTCCCGAAAATCGCTATCAAAAGTTGGTGGAAACCAGACCCGATCTGATCAACAGAGTACCGCAGTATATGATTGCCAGCTACCTGGGTATACAACCGGAATCTCTGAGTAGAATCCGGAAAAGAATCCGGTCGAATCCTAAGTGATTATATTGGAGGCAATTCTCAGGGGACGGTCGTCTAGTCGCTCTTAAGCTCCACATTCCATTGTGATTTCATATGGGTGCGCCACTTGCACATGGCTGTATTTTCCTTTCTTAACCCAGATCAATGAACGGCGTTTGGGTGGGTCCTAATTTTGTATCAGAAAGAATAATTACACAAAACTTAATCCGTCATGAGTATTGTAAAAATTGCTGCAGCAATCATCTGCTGCGGAACGGCCATCCTATTGTTTGCTTTGACCCTTAATGCCGAAAAGTCTGAAACAGTGCTGTATAAAGAAACTGTTGAAGTGCTGATGCAGCAAGAAGGACTGACGTCCGATCAGGAACTGGAAGCGCGTTTTCCCATTCTTGTCGAAGTTCAGACCAACCTAGCGAGGATCGCAGAACTTAAGCAGCTAATCCTGGATAAGGTCCGAAGTCCGGCGCCCACTGGAAGCGAACAGGAAAGCCAACAAATGGCCTATTGGCAAGAGAAAATACACCAGCTTCAGGCAGCTGTCAAGGCCGAATTGTCCCATCTG
>JBCCSZ010000238.1:0-12559 GCA_039199225.1 Bacteroidota bacterium | reverse complement strand
GGATTTTCCAATCTATCTTAGCCATACGAGTTAGCGATTTGCTGTCAAATGTACTCTAAACACGAAAACGCAGACAATGTTTTCGGAATTTTAATGACAGCTCTATCGAATCAAGATTCCCTATTCCTCGCCATTGAAAATGAGCTTTTTTAGTGAGTCAAAGTTGATGGGCTTGGTCAGATAATCTGTGGCACCGAAGTCGAAAGCCTTTTGCTTGTTTTGCTTGTCGTCAAAGGCTGTAATCATATATATTCTAAGCAATGGATGTTGTTGGCGAACGACTTTCAACAATTCCAATCCACTCATCTGAGGCATGTTGATATCTGATAAAATGATTTGCAGGTCTTTGGCTTTTTCTGCTTTTAGGAATCCGAGCGCCTCTTTGGCAGAAAAGGCAAAATGCAGGTCGACCGTACCATTGCGTCTTTCTTTGCGGAAGCGTTGTTCGAATAAGCGTTGAATATCTCTCTCGTCATCTATAACTAAAATGGTCATCTTATCTAGGTCTTTAGAGGGCTTTGTTTGTTGTTAAGTTTTTCTCTTCAAACTTCTAGTTTACACCTTGCAAAGATGTGGGAATATTGTGTGAGAGAGGTCTTTTATTGATCCAAAAAAGTGGACTATTGTTTCTCTTTTATTGACGTTCGGCTTTTGGAGATTTTCCAAACTCACGGGTGTAAGTTCGGGAAAAATATTTTGGGTCGCGAAAGCCTACTTCGTAGGCGATTTGTGAGATGTTGAGTCGAGAGCTGACCAACAATTCTTTGGCTTTGTGCAAGCGAATGGAACGAACAAAATTGGACGTAGATTTACCGCTCAGTGCCTTGATTTTTCGATACAATTGGGTGCGGCTCATGCCAAGGGCGCGGCACAACTCAGCGGTCCCAAATCCTTCGTCCTCAATGTTGTCTATAACTGTCCTTCGCAGTTTGAGCATGAAGGGGTCTTCGGTAGTTTCAATTTGTACTTCCGTGGCTTGGTCGCTTGTTTGCCCGCTGTAGCGTAGTTGTAATTTGTGGCGCAATTCGAACAACATTTTCAGCCGAACCAGCAACTCTTCTTTTTCAAAGGGCTTGGCAAGGTAGGCGTCGGCACCCTTAGACAAGCCACTGACCCGCGAGGCGACATCCGCTTTGGCTGTCAGTAGAACGATGGGAATGTGATTGGTACGCTCGTCGTTTTTGAGTACTTCGCAAAGCTCGAAGCCGTCTTTTTTGGGCATCATCACATCGCTGATCATCAAATCGGGAATGTGTTCAATGGCCTTTTCGATACCCTCTGCTCCATCTTGTGCAAAAATCAATTGGTATTGATCTTCCAAACAAGAGGTGAGATAACTGGCAATATCTGGATTGTCTTCTACAATCAGCAGCAAGGGATGGTTGGTATCTATTTCTACAGCCTCGGTATACGGTAGGTCTTCTGGGAGACTGCTTTTGAAAACTTCTTCTTTTAATTTTTCTGCATCTATTGGTATTGGACTTTCCCGCTGAATTGGCAATTGAATGGTGAAGGTTGTTCCCTTGCCAAGTTGGCTACTGACACTGATGCTTCCGTCCATCAACTCTGTCAACTCTTTGACCAAAGACAGGCCGATGCCACTGCCTGGAAGCTGTTGGTCTGCGCCATTGGAGGCTTGAAAAAATCGATCGAATAAATGCGGTATGGCTTCTTCTGAAATGCCGGGTCCGGTGTCCTTTACCTGTATAGTAAGTTGGTGTTGTTGGGTGTTGACGATGAGGTAAACATGGCCATTTTCAGGAGTGAATTTGAGGGCGTTCCCCAGCAAGTTGGAAAGGATTCTATGCAGTTTTTCTCCATCAAAATCCATGATTAATTCCTGCTCATCCATCAAAGAGTGTAATTGGATATTTTTCGCGTCTGCAACGGGCGTGAAGTACTCATGGAGGTAGCTCATCAGTAGTAGGACATTACCCTGCGACAGTTTTAGGGGCATTTTACCTGCTTCCAGCCTGCTCAAATCCAAAATTTGGTTGACCAGGTCAAGTAAATCCTGTGTGTTGTGTTGGATCATTTGTAAGCCCTTGGAAAACCACCTTTCTGGCTTTTCTTCGATTTGCTTAGACATGCCTGAGATTACCGTAAGGGGTGTGCGAAACTCATGGGAGATGTTGGTGAAAAACTTTGTTTTCAGCTGGTCGAGTTCTTCCAGTCGCTTGTTTTTTTCGACCAGTGCTTTGGCCGCTTCTGCTTGCTGGATCAGCTTGACTTCTTGGAGGGTTTTATCAATGGTGATTTTTAAATCGTTGAAATCGATTGGCTTGGTCAAAAAATCAAAGGCTCCCAAATTCATGGCCGTTCGAATATTTTTCATATCGCCATAGGCTGAAACAACGACGGTTTTGAGGACAGGAAAATCTTTGCGAATTTCCCCCAAAAGGGTCAGGCCATCCATGCGCGGCATGTTGATGTCTGTCAGCACCATATCGATCTCTGTTCCCTGTCGGAGCAATTCTAGGGCCTCGATGCCATCGGTGGCAAATCGAAATTCGTAAAGCCCTTCGCGTATTGGGCGGCGCATCCGTTGAAGCACCAGCCGTTCGAATTGAGGTTCGTCGTCTATAACTAAAATCTGGGCAGCCATAAATTATTCCTTTGGTTGTCTAATGGGGATTCTGATGATGAACTCGGTGAATTCATTTGCTTCACTCTCTATGTCGATGCTTCCTCTGTGTTGTTGGACAATGATATCATAGCTAATGGATAAACCCAGTCCCGTATTGCCTTCACCTGTCGGTTTGGTGGTGAAAAACGGCGCAAAGATTTTTTGGCGAATCTCTGCTGGAATCCCTGGGCCGTTGTCCCTGATGCGAATACAAACCAGGTCTTCTTCCATACCAGTATATACCTGTATGGCTGGCCGGTAGCTCAATCCATTGGAGCGTTGTTTTTGCTGTACGGCATAGCAGGCATTGTTGAGCAGATTGAGTAATACCCGACCCAGTTCTTGTGGGTGAACATAAGTTTTGCCCAAGCCTTTATCAAATTGTTTTTTGATGTGAACATCGAAGCTAGAGTCGAGTGCGCGGTAGCCGTGGTAAGCCAAGTTGATGTTGTCGTTGACCAATTCGTTGAGGTCTACCATTTGTGGTTCGCTTTGGGTATCTCGGGCGTGGTCCATCATGCTGCGTACGATGCGATCTATCCGGGTGCCATTGCGATATATATCATTGACATTTTGGTGGAGGCTGCCGATGATTTGGTCGATTTCCTCAACGGAGTTGGTGCCTACTTGCTTTTGTTGTTGGTTGATTTCTGTTTTTAGTTCATCCAGTAATTCTGTGGAATCCTGTGCAAAGTTGTTGACAAAGTTGAGGGGGTTTTTAATCTCGTGGGCAATACCTGCGGTGAGCTGCCCAAGAGAAGCCAACTTTTCCTGAACGACCAATTGGTCTTGTGCCTTGAGAATTTCCTGGTTGAGAGCCTCCAATTTTTTACTAATTTCCTGTTCCTTGGCAATGGTTTGTTTTTGTGTTTTGATCTGCCGAATGCGAAAGTAGAGAATGATGGATAAGATCAAAACAGTCGATATGGCCAGGGCCATGACCCAAAAACGATTGATTGTCTCCTGTTGCAGGCTATTGTTGAGCAGTTGAATTTGCTTTTCTTGCTCTGTACTTTTCAATTTGTTGTCGAGATACGCCAACCGATCGATGGCTGCTTTTTGACGTAAGCTATCGACCATCGGAAAATGTTCGTTGGCAATCTCGTAGTATTTTTCATAATCTTCTTGGGCTTCGTAAATTTCGAGCAAGAAGACATTGGCCTTCCGAATTTGCTCGACAGAACTGGCCTTGTCTGCCATCGCCTTCATTTCCAGCGCATAGATTAGCGCCTCGTCGTATCGCCCCAATTCAATGTGAATTTGGGTCATAGCAATCAAGCTTTCATAAAAATCATAGGTCTTGGTACGCTTGCCACCTTTGTATGCCGGCACTGCCAAAGCCAAGGCTTGGTTGTATTTACCCTCTTCCAACTTAGCCATCGCCAACACGGCTGCCCAGCCACGGATAAAGACAGAGTCGCCGACGGTGTTTGATATTTCTATACCCTGCTGAATATAAGCATTTCGCTCTTTCTTCGGAGGATCGAGAGAGACAAGTGTAAACAAAGCAAAGATTTTTCCTCTTTCATCTCCTATTCGGCCTTTCAATTCCAGTGATTTGAGGGCATATTCCTTGGCCTTTTCCGGATTGTCGATCTTAGAATGCGCACCGGCAATGTTATTGGCCATCGCCGCTTGTGCGCCAAGATTGCCTTCCTTTTGGGCAATTTCCAGTCCTTCTTCCAGATATTGGATTGCCTGAACGATCATTCCCCTCCGACTGCAGGCGAGGCCCATGTTGTTGTACAAAGACAGGGGATTGACGCCACCGTATTCGATGGCTTTTTCATAGTGATAAATGGCACTGTCCAAAGAAGAGCTTGTTTCTTCGTAAACAATGCCCTGAAGATTGCTGAGCTGCCCCAGCGCAGATCGATTTTGCTTTCTATGAGCAAGCTGGAAACCTTTATCTAGCAACAGCTGAACGCTGTCGTACTGTGCAAGCAAGCGATGGCAATTGCCCTTGAAAAGGTAGGAATCGAGAAGGTCGTCCTCTTGCTCATATGCAAGGGCGAGTTGCGCTAATTCCTTACTGATCTGTAGACCTTCTTTCGGATTTTTTTTGTAAACCAGATAGAAGATGTTTTTGAGCGGATCAATTCTTGCGATGCCTTTTTCCTTGTCCAGGATTTGGTAAAGGCTATCTCTTTGTGAATCACTTTGTCCGGCTAAGAGCCATGGGGTCATCCATAAAAGGATACAAGCAAGAAGCCCGCTCCTGAGAGCCGAATGCTTCATTTGGTTGTCTTTTAGGGTATAAAGTTATTGAAAAGCTTTTTGATAGAATTGTATTATGCTTCTAAAAGAAGTGATTAATGTTCAAGATGTACCGATTTTTTGCTGTGGTAAGTAAATCTGGAACTCTGTAAATTCCCCTGCAATAGTGTCTACAAGTAAACGCCCATGGTGTTTTTGCTCGATAATATCCCGGCTGATGGACAAACCCAGCCCGGTATTGCCTTTGCCCGAGGGCTTAGTCGTGAAGAATGGTTTGAATATTTGTGCTCGTATGTCAGCAGAAATGCCTATGCCATTGTCGCGGATGCGGATGCAAATTTGGTCTTTCCCCACCAGATGCGTTGACAGTTTTAAGGTCGGAACAAAGCCATTGCTCTGGGCCAGCTGTTTTTGGTGGACCGCAAAACAGGCGTTGTTCAGTATGTTGAGCAGCACCCGCCCCAAATCCGATGGAAAGGCCGGAACAGAGGGCAACATTTCTGCATACTCCTTATCGATTGTAATGTTAAATGTGTGGTGGATGGCCCGGTAGCCATGGTAAGCCAGTTTGACATTTTCATCTAACAAATGGTTGATGTCAACCGAGCGCATGTGATCCTCTGCACCACGGGCGTGATCCATCATGCTGTGGATGATGTTATTTGCTCGGATGCCATTGCCGCGAATGTCCTGAGCATTTTGGCGGATGTCGCTGATAATGACGCTTAGATTTTGGTATCCCTGGGCTGGAATGTGTGCCTGAAGCTTTGCCAATTCTTCACACAACTCATCGGTCAATTCTACAGACACATCGGAGAAGTTGTTGACAAAGTTGAGTGGGTTTTTAATTTCGTGGACGATGCCAGCGATTAACTGCCCGAGGGTTGCCAACTTATCCTGTCGAATCAACTGCTGCTGGGCCGAAATGATCTCGTCGTTTTTTTCCTTCAGTTCTTGGTACGCCTTTTCCAGCTTACTGGCCTGTCGGAGCTTTTCCTCTGCGCGCGCCCGCTCTATGATGGCCTCCTGCTGCAAGCGGTGACGGATGGAACGGAAGCGGCGAATCGTCCAAAAAATGCCCAAAAACAGCAGCGTATACAAGGTGTAGGCCCAATTGCTGCGCCACCAGGGATAGCGGATGTCTATGTCGAGGCGAAGTTCTTCTGCCTGCCAATCGCCATTGCCATCGCTTGCCTTTACCCGAAGAGTATATTCGCCAGGACTCAGATTGGTATACACCACCCGATGGTCGTCCCGTAAGGGGGTCCAATCGGATTCGAAGTTTTCCAATTTAGCGATGAAGCGCTGCTTGGAAGTATTGGACAGATCAAGGGAGGCGAACTCCATAGCAATGGCATTTTGCCAATAGTCGAGCTGGACCCGATCCACATAGGTAATGCTCTGCTTGAGCGGGCTGTTGGGGCTTTTATGAGAAATGGATTTGTAATTGATCTGAAAATCTGTCAAAACGATCTTACCATTTGAAGACTGTACCTTCAGACTGTCGGGATGGAAATGGATGAAGCCATTAACGCCACCAAAATAGAGGTCGCCTTCAGAGGATTTATAAAAAGCACCCGTGTTGAATTCGTTGCCGGGCAAACCATCGCTGGTGTCAAAGTTTTGAAAGTGTGTCGCTCTGCGTGCAGCATTGAGGTTCATCTTTGACAGTCCCATGTTGGTGCTGAGCCACAAGTGTCCGTTTTTATCGGGCAGTATGCCGTAAATGACATTATTTGGTAAGCCATCCCTTTTGCGATAGTGGATGAAGGTATGTTCTTTCAGGTTCAAGCGATTGATCCCCCCTCCGTTGGTGCCGACCCATAGGAATCGGCGCGGCAGAATGGGATCGGCACAGACGACCTTGACATGGTTTTGGCTCAAGCTGTTGGACTTTCGTGGGTTGTAGCGATAGATATCGCATTTTTGCTTGGCCGGGTCTATTTGAATCAAGCCAGCAGGATTGGGAAACCACACCAAGCCATCCAACGCTTGATGACCCTTGCCGAAGTGGCGGGATAGGTATATATCGTCTGGGAGTTGTATTTCAAACTCCTTGATCTCTTGGCTATTCGGGTCCCAGGTATTGTAAAAGTAGCGTCCTCTATCGAAAATGTCTTCGTGTTCCAACTCGACAAAACAAACCCGACCATCTTTATCGACGAAAGAACTTTGGATTTGTAAGGCTCGATTGAGAGACTTTTTGATTTGCGCGGACTCTCCGGTTTCCAGATTGTAGTAATCATAGATTTTTTCCTCGATGTGGTGAATCAAGGCAAAACTTTCAGACAGTGGCACATACTCGATGCCCTCCTGATTGGTGAAAGGCCGCTTGTCATAAACCAAGGTTCGACTTTGCGGATCGTAAGAATGTGTACCACTCATATCGACCAGAACCTCCCCCTTAGAGGGGATGGGGCAGAACTGAGAAACATAGGAAGATGGCAAATCGGGATCAGAGCTGTTGCTTTTGGTGATGACCCGGAATTGATCTTTCTGTAGGTTGTATTTGTAAAGCCCATAGCCGGATGTTCCCAACCAGATGTTGTTGTTGCGATCGCAGAAAACAGAGGTGATGTAGTAGAGCGCACTCGACCGATTGCCAAAGCGCTCATCGAAGGGAGTAAATGTCTTTTCAGCTGGTTTGTAAATGAGCCCTATGGCTTCATTGCGCGTTATCCAAATATTGCCCGATTGGTCCATTGTCATATTTCGAATGCTGATCCTTTCCTCATGGCCGTAGAAACTGTGTTCGAATGTAGGTGGCCCGGATGGTCGGTCGAGCAGTCGGGAAAGAGACTTTTCGGTTCCGATCCAGAAATTGCCATTGGCGTCCCTGTTCATGTGGCAATATTGGACGGAAGGGAGTCCCGTACTATCGCTAGTTGTTGGGATGTGTTGAACATTGGGTTGGTCGTTCATCAGCTCTTCCTGTGCAATGCGGTGCAGCCCCAAGGCAGTCGATACCCATAGATTGCCAGGTGTATCGAAAGCGATGTGCCGGATGTGGCTATCTGAAAGCAGATTGGTCTGTTGGTAAAAGCGTCGAATATCGTAGGAGGTGTTTGAACGGTCTGAGGAAGAAGACAAGCGGTTGAGGCCATTGTCGGTTGCTACCCAGATAGACTGTGTTGCCGCATTTTCATCTATGTAGAGAATGCGGTTGGAACTTATACTTTGAGCTTGATTCGGAGAATGTTTCATGCGGACAAATTCTTCCATTTGGGGATCGAATCGATTGAGACCCTCCTCCGTTCCAATCCAGAGGTAGCCTTTATGATCTTGAAAAATAGCCGTGATAAAATTGTTTGAAATACTGGTGGAATCAAATGGATCGTGTCGAAAGACTTTAAACTGATAGCCATCAAAACGATTGAGCCCATCTTTGGTTCCGACCCATAAAAACCCTTCGCGATCTTGACACATGGCATTGATCATTCCCTGCGACAGTCCATTGCTGTTGGAATAGAATTCAAAACTCTGCGGAAGATCAAACCGTTGGGCCAAAAGTACAGTGGGTCTGATGCAGAGTAGTACCAGGACAAAACAAAGGTGTATGTGCAGGTTGTTTTTCATTCCCTGCAGTTGTACTTCAATGATAGAGATTCTGTCATACAATTTACTGCGAAGTCCACAATGGCCATGCACCAGACCCACAAACAGTAACATTGAAAGCACAACTTGTCATGTTTATCTGTTTGGTTGGTTGGTCGGTCGGTACTGCGTTTACCAGTTGTCGTCCAAGTTGCGCCTTTGATCTGTAGAACTAGGGTGTGCAGCTCGAAACAACTTCGTAATAAAGATGGAGGAAAAGGATGGAGGAAAGGATGACTTTTGGTTCAAAAAGGTGGATTTATGGTCCAAGGGTTTGAAAAAGAGGCAGGAGAAGCTGTTTCAGACCTGGTTTTCCAAGCCTTAAAAGTGATCTGAAAACTTCTTCCTGCCTGAATCCTCTCCATTTAATGGTCGATATGATAGGTGTTGTTCGAAAACCATAAACCCATCTGATTCTATCAACACTCCTCTTTGTATTTATGTAGTAGGTCTAAAGCGTTGAGCTCATTGGCTTGTTGAGTGTCCTTTAGACCGAATTGATTTTTTAAAAAACTGCAGCCTTCGTCCTTTGACAAAGGATGCAGTTGTAAAGAAGATTCTCTATTGTATTTTAAAGTAAAGGATCGTATATGTTCAATGTAAGTCGTGAGTCCCGTTGAGCCATAGGCTAGTTATTTGTCTTATCTAAAAGCCTATCACTCATCACAACTTGTGGATTCTTAATTGCAGCCTAAGTCTACTTTGGAGATGTCGTCATTGTTGGGGAAGCAATTCCCGGAGTTGACGCTTGAGGGCTGGTAGCGACTCAGATTCTGATCGTTCAAAGCGGTACTTAAAAAGGCTGTGATGTCTGATATTTCTTGCTCATCGAGCATTAAAGGTTGAAACCCATCGGCCAGTTGCTCTGTGGGAACCACCTCATTTTCGGATATTGCCGCATTTTTGTACTCAACCACCTCTCGGATGCTGCGGAAACTGCTGCCATGCCCTAGGAAAAGAGAGTTGCTCATGTTGTACAGTTGCGGGACTTTGAATTTGTAGTTCTCGCTAGTGTTTCCCGTAAAGCCACCCCGCCCGAGATTGGCGCCTGAGTCGGAATGAGCTCCGAAGCTTTCTTCTGGTGTAGCAAATAGGTCCTTCATACCCAAGGCATAAAATTCCATCGAACTGAGGGCCGGGCCGGTGTGGCAAGTGGTGCATTGAGCATCTTTGAAGAACAGCACGGCCCCCCTTTTTTCCGCGTCGCTCATGGCATCTTGGTCGCCTTTCAACCACTGCTGAAATGGGGCTTGGTTGGCGAGCAATGTCCTTTCGTAGGCTGCAATGGCCAGTCCGGCAAATTCGGCAGAGTAGCGCTTGGTGGGCTCAATATCTGCGAAGACCTCATCGAAGGCCGCCTTGTAGCCCAAGTCTTCCAGGATGGTCTCGTCGACCTTCAGGCGATGAACACCCAAGCCGGCGATGGCCTGTATTTCCAGCCCCTCATACCCGAGCTGGTTGGTGGCGATGGGCGTACCGGGCGTCCAGGCATATTCCGTTCCGACATTGGCACCGCCTGCTCCGAACTGTCCGTTCCAAAGCATCAATTCCTGATAGGCGGTATTTAAGGTACTCGGTGTTCGGATGGGCTGTACGTCCAGACTATCTTCAGGATAAAGCTGGTGTGGCCTCCGGCCTTCGCCGTTGACGCCGAATCCGACGCCACCGTCGCTGATTCCCTGATGCCGCCCAGCTTGAAATCCTGCGGATGCGAAATGACAAGAAGCACAGGAAAACGTACCTTGCCCGATTGCCATCCGGGGAGACAGTGCCAATCCCGTTTCGTGGTACAACTGCTGGCCCAGCGCGACTTTTTGAGCTGTCAGAGGGTTTTTTGGGTCCTGTGGAATATTGGCGAAATCATTGCTGGCCGGTAGGCTGAAAAAACTGAGTCCTTGCCCGTTTGCAGCAGCTTCCAAGGCTTCTGTCAATTCGCTGTCTAGTCTCGACTCCGTTGATTCGTCTTTCTTACAAGCACTGAAGCACAACACCAGACTTAGTATGAAAAAAATTTTAGGAGGATTCATCTTCTAGCTTTTTGGAGATACAATGGGGTTGTTCCTGTTGGATGTTTGTCGTTGTGTTCTGTTATTACAAATATGCAGTAAGCCTCCTTGGCCGTTTCTCACTATTTGTTCAGAAAGGTGGAGATTTGTCATTCAAAGGTGGAGATATGATACGCAGAGGTGGATTATTGATGCAGTTTTATGTTTAAGTAATTGATAATCAGTATATTGTGTTTTTTTGAACCAAACGGGGCGTATTTTTTTATACTACAGCAATGGGCTTAATCAGTGGCGAGTTGTAGACCTTAATAAGTCACGAGAATTTGGTCTATCCCGCAATACCAGCTATTGGTTCTAGTGCGTTTAAGTTGGAGCTACTTTTGTAATGGAGTTTTTTATTTTTTGTCAACAAATACATTCTTGCTATGAAATTGAAGTACCTGTGTATACTTTCCCTATTTTTTTGCAATGCTTTCTATGGTTTACAAGCGCAAAGTGTCGATTGGATAAAGCAAAAGAAAATTGCCCCTGGCTCATTGGCACATGCGGGCGATGATGAACAATACCATTATCTGTTGGCCAATAATGTGTCCTTTATAAAGGTGAATAAGAAAAGCCTGGCGTCCGAACTCATCTACAAATACGATCTCAAGAAGCTGGGTAAGAAAACGGCGCATAGTCTGCCATTTAAAATTGGTGACTCCTGGGTCATATTCAGCCGGTTCGGCCCTACGAAAAAGTCAAAAGCTGCTGGGCTTTGTTATCGAAAGCTGAAAGGTGGAGATGTGACAGAGCGGGTCGCACTGCTGGACCATACCTCTGAAATGCCCAAGAAAATGCAGGAAAGAAGGGCGAAATTTACGGGCTATAGTGTTTACAAAATCAATCAATCCATTCGACAGTCGCCCAACAGAGCCTACACCATGATCGACTACAGCTATGCCTTTGAGGACAAATTGGTTGTTCTGGTTTTGGATGATCAGCTCAATGTGGTCTATGAAAAAGATGTTCCACTGCAATTGGACAAGGATGGTCAGTCCATCTCAGTGTCTTATAAGTTCTTTGATATTGACAATGATGGAAACCTTAGCATGATCGGTCGATCTTATCCGGATAAGGAAGCATCGCCATCCCGCTCCTACGTCAGTATATCGACCTACGATAGAGCAAAAGACAAAATGTCGCATCGAATTGAAACTGTGGACATCGATGCATCGACTGTTGCTGCCCCTGGGCTGTATTGCTTTGGAAAGGGTCAGTCGGAGGTCTACAATGATGAAAAGGGCTCTACCAAACAGTACAGTTCATTTAATGTAGAAAAGGGAGAGTTTGCCATAGCTGGAATGTATTATACGAAAGATGGTGGCGGTACCTATATCACGCGTATCAACTTAGCCGATACTGAGGGTGTCCAAACCACCAAAATTCCTTTCTCTGCTACTTTGCTTGATAAAATCAAGGAAGCCATGGGAACAAAAAAGCTTAATAAAACCCTCAAAGGAGGCATTCAGCCAAGCAACATCGTTTGGAAAAAGGATGGCTCACTACTGGTATTTTATGGCTATGATCATTCGGTGCTGCAGGTGTTTGCGCCAAACCATACAAACCGGGATCCAAACGGGAGTATGACGGATACTAAAGCGCGGGCTGTGATATATCTGAATATTTCTTCAGAGGGTAAACTGACTTTTTCTGGCGCATTGTACGATGTGCCAAGAAAATCTGATATCTATCTATTCACGCCTCTTGCAACAAGAGCCGACGGCAACAAGGTATCCTTTATTTTGCCTCATCTCTGGAAAATAGATGGAGGTGGTGGATTTGCTCAAGGTGTCATTGATGAAGATGGTAATGTAACAGCGGATTTTTTGAAAGCCCAGGAAGGATCGCCCCGCATCAATAGCCTCATGGTCACTATGAAGTATGGCTTTAATACACATTTCTTAATGGATTTTTTCAAGCATCTTCCTGAATCTCAATTTACAGATGACAAGCGTTATTTTTTCTATCCTGCTGAAAGAGGAGGAAACAAAAAAGGGTTTGTGCGATTAACAATGTAGGCAGATCGCAGTTATTGGGTTAATACATAAGCTTCCATGTACATTATCAGTTCATC
>JBCCSZ010000237.1:0-12573 GCA_039199225.1 Bacteroidota bacterium | reverse complement strand
TGATTATACTTTTTCTATATTCCTACCCATTGAAGTATCTTTATAATAGATACCATATGCATCAGCTGTCAAAAGTGTAAAATCCTAAAAGGGCTACTCCCCTCCTAACTGCCTCTAAGTCAAAGAACATGTTCAAAAGGTAATCTTGTATCTTGTGGTGCTGCCTCTCCCTCTCCCTGCAACTCGCTAAAGTACTTACTACACAAAATTTGTAACCCACGACAAAACAGTACCGTATGGTACCTAAAGGAATCTCTTCAAAGGTAGAAATTCACTAACCCAATTTGTCAACTAAGAGGTAAGTCCGAAAAGTTGACATAAATAAATAAAACACCATGGCAGGAAAATGCGCTACCAACCGCATGCGACAGACCTATTACGATCAAATCTTTGCCCAGGCTACGGCAGTCGTTGTCAGTGATGACGAAGTACACGACCCTAATGCTGTTTACAGTGAAGGATTGTACAATAGGTACATTACCGAAACAAATTTCGACAGAGGTCAATTGCCGCCCAGTAAACGGATAAAGCTGGTGAATACACCGGAGACAAGGACGCATCTGAGAAGCAGTAATTCAACTTGGATCACCTACCTAGATCATCCTCCACGGGCGACGAATTACAATACCATTCTTACCATTATTGAAACAGCCAGGAATGATGGTAGAAATGTTAGTTTTCAAGATGTTGTCAGATATTGGTACAGCATAGGGTCAAATGATGAAAACGAGAATCCTTTTAAGTTACGCCATCCTAATAATGCCAATATTGGAGAGTTGCTCATTGAGATTTATGGACCTATGCTTTGATGTAGGAGCGACGGCCATCCCACTCTTCAACTGCCAAAGCTGTCCGCCTGCTGCATTTTAGGCCACACTTCTACAGAGGCATTTTCTAACATTCACAGCCAGAGTTCGTACCTTGGCGCTTCAACCATCACCGCAAATAATTTCCACATGGAGCGCACCATAGAAATGCTGAAAGAACACGAGGTTTTTGCTGATTTGGATCAGGAGGAGTTGAATCGACTGCAGGACATCACGACCTACAGCACCTATGAAGAGGGTGCGTTGGTTTTCGATACCAGCCAGGCACCTAATCATTTGTATTTGATCGTGGAGGGGAGTTTTATTCTTCAACTGCCCAACAACGAATACAAAACCCTGACGGAGGGGCAGATTTTTGGGGAGATTGGGGTCATCAACAAGGACTTTCGGTCGGGCTCCATTCGGGCAGCGGAGGCTTCCTCTGTTGTCAAGATTTGTGGGCAGCGGATGTTTGAGGCGCCCGCAACGGCCCCTGAGACTTCTTTGAAGATATTGAGCGCCTTGGCCAGGCGGATTACCAACTACCTGCGGACAAAGGAGCAAATCTCCACGCGGGAGATCATCAGTCAAGGCGAAAGCGATCAGGTGGAGTTTAAATCGACGCTGCGGTGGAACCTCCGGGCGGACAAAAAGGATCGGGCCATTGAAAATGCTTCCCTCAAAACGATGGTGGCTTTTATGAACAGCAAAGGAGGCATTTTGATCGTTGGTGTTGCAGACGATGGGAGCTTGCTGGGCTTGGACAACGATCGATTTTCCAACCACGATAAATTGCTGTTGCACCTAACTTCTTTGGTGAAAGATCGGATTGGATCGACCTACAATCCTTTCTTGAAATATTCCATCGAAAAAATAGAGGATCAATTCGTTTTGCGCATCGACTGCCAGCCTTCTACCAAGCCGGCCTATCTATTGGATGCCAAGCAGGATCATTTCTACATCCGCACGGGACCATCGACAACCGACCTGCGGCTGAGCAAAGTCTATCCCTACATCAGAGAGCGGTTTTTTGCACAATCAGAACTTTAAATAAGCGCATAATAGCTTCACAACCAATCATCTACACCTTCCGACCGATGTAGTTACTCCGGAATACATGGGGCGTTTGATGCATGATCTCCTTAAATTTTCGGTTGAAATAAGAGAGGTTGTTGTAGCCACTTTCAAAGCAAATTTGAGAGATCGTTTTTTCGGAATCCATCAGCAACTTACTGGCATAGCTGATGCGAAATTCGTTGATGATCTGCGTGTAGGTCTTATTGGTTTGATTTTTTATAAACTTGTAAAAAGCAGCCTCCGAAATATTGAGCTTATCCGAGATGTCTTTGATGCGAACCTCTTTCGTAAAATTCGCCATGATGTGGTCGTACACGATCTTGATGCGGCCCAACTGAGCGACGTTGAAGTTCAGGGCATATTCCTCTGAACATATCTCCGTCCAATCCTGCGCCTCTGCCAACAGTTGCAAAAGCTCCAAGAGCAAAATCAATTGGTGCATACCCTCTTTTTGGAGTATCCGCTTGATGATCTTGATGGCCTGCTCCTTGGTGCGCCCCTCGAATTCTAACCCTTTCTTGGCTTGCGCAAACAGACTTTTAATAATGCGCATCTCGGGACTGTTCACAAAGGCAGATCCCAGAAAATCCTCCGTCATCTGAATGACAATCTGGCTGCTGAAGACTTCCGTCGTAAATCCATGCGGCAAGTTGGAGCCGAACATCACCAAATCGCTTTCTGCATAGTCGGAAATCTGGTTGCCGACAAATCGCCGACCGCTGCTTTTCAGGGTGTAGCAAATCTCAATCTCCGGATGAAAGTGCCAGGCTTGACTCAACAAAGGCCGACTTTTGCGGCGGACTATCTTGACGATGAAGGAGCGCTCGGCAGGCTCGGTGATGATTTCGTATTCCGGCTTCATAAGGGTTGGGCGTTCGTTTGTTTTGCTGTTTCTAAAATGCTCAAAGCTTTAGGTCGTGTAAAAATGACACATACTATAATGACCAGGATACACCGAAATTAATCAAAAAAATATAGAATAGTGTCATTCAACGATAGTATTCTATTTATTTTCAATATAAGCAGCACTCTAATTTTGTACGGAAAGACCCAAATAAGTAAAATAAAGTATCGAATAGTTTAACAGTACAAAATTTAATTATGCAAAATCCTCTACAATCAATCACCCAATTTCTATTGGTCTTAGCCCTGGTTTCCATATCCGGCCTGTCAATGGCGCAAAATACGGTTTCCGGGAATATCACAGACAAAATAGACGGCAGCCCCTTGATTGGAGCCAGTATTTTCGTCTCCGAACTGAACAATGGTGCCATCACAGACTTCGACGGCAACTACACACTGTCTTTGAAAGATGGGACGTACACACTGCAGGTTTCTTACACGGGATACAGTGGTCAAACAGCGGAAATTACCGTGAGTGGTGGTCAGGATGTTACACAGGATTTTGCGCTGGCTTCTGGTGTGGGATTGGATGAGGTGGTGGTCACAGCCTCCAGCACGTTTAGGTCGCAAAAGCAGGCGCCGCTTTCGATTTCTTCTCTCAAAATGAAGGCCATCACTAAGTTGAATGCCAATAGCCAGGCAGATATTTTGAGGAGTATTCCTGGTATAACGGCCGAAGGGGGCGGTGGTGAAACAGCTACCAATCTCTTTGTGAGAGGACTGCCTTCCGGTGGACAGTTTACCTTCAATCCCCTGCAGTACGATGGCTTGCCGTTGATGACAACTTTTGGATTGAACTCCTCCGCACACGATGTGTATGCACGGCCCGATATTGGCTTCAAGGGCGTTGAATTTGTCAGAGGGGGCGCCTCCATTTTGTATGGTGCCGGATCGGCAGCGGGGATCATCAACTACGTCAGTAAAACCGGAGAAACCAACCCGGGCAACATCGTCAACCTGGAATGGGCCACTGAAGGTCGATTGAAAGCAGATTTTTACAGCGGCGGAACCCTGGGGGGCGAAAACTCCAACACTTTTTACGCCATCACGGGCTTTATGCGCTACGATGAGGGGCCTTACAACACGGGCATTCCGAGTAGAGGTGGCCAACTGAGAGGAAACATCAAAAAGGTATTCGACAAAGGTTCTTTTACCATCCACGGTCAATACATCAATGATCGGGCGCAGTTCCTGATGCCCCTGCCTTTGGAAGGAGGTAGCCGGGAGCGATTGGATGGAAACGATGGCGATCCGGTCACCCAGCTGATGACGGGCGAACTGAGCAATACGTCTTTCCTCACGGCCGGCGGTGTATACGAAAGTCCAATCGAGGATGGTGTTTTCACCAAAGGTGGCTATGTCCTGGGCGAATTTGAATACAATCTTTCACAAGACCTGAAGTTTAAGGCCAAGACTCGACTGGCCAATTACAAGCACAGCTTTGCGCTCTACGTCGGAGGAAATGGGGCCAACGGTGGCAACCCGATCACTCTAAACAGGTACATGGATGTGGTGGCGCCAGACAACCAGGGTTTTTCGGCCAACTACAATGGCCTAACCAACCCCATCAATGGCTCTGATTTGGTCGTCGATAATTTGCATGTGGATCGCATTCGCCCCATGACCGACTTTTCTGGGGAAGCTTCCATCACTAAGAACATTTCTACAGACAACGGCAGCCACAACATCACCGTGGGAACTTTCATCGGCCGGTCCGAAGCCGATGACCTGAATTTTCAATATCGCGTCGTTTCCGAATGGAACAACGATCCCAAACTGGTCAACATCACCTATACCGATTCTTCAGGGCAGGAGGTGATCTACTCTCAAGGTGGCATTTACAATCGCATCGGCCAAACGACCAACCGCTACCTGAGACAAAACAGAGCTGCTTTTTATATCACCGATGAAATCATCGCCGACAGATGGCGCTTCGATATTGGCTTCCGCTACGAAACCACCAGCGGTGAATTCAGCAATGGCAACATCGTCGAGTCTACCATCTACGACACCCCTGGCTTGACACCTGAACTGGCCAACGTCAGATATGCCGATGGCAGCTTTGTCAGAGCAGATGTCGATGCCTCCGGCTGGGCAGTCTCCCTGGCGGCCTTGTACGAGCTGAACAGCTCTGCCAATTTGTACGCCAACTTTTCAAGAGGCTATTTCTTCCCTCAACTCCGAGGATTTGCGCCCATCGCAACGGGCATTACTGGCAGTGAATACGACGATGAAACCATCATCCAGGGAGAAGCGGGCCTTAAGTTTGGCAATGAAAGACTCAGCGGCTCCATCGCGGCTTATTACGTGGCCCTGCAAGACCGAATCTCTATTGTCAACTCCTTTGTCAATGGCCAGTTGGAGCAGGTGCGTCGCAACGAGCAAAACACGGCCACCTTTGGACTGGAAGCGACCTGGGACTACAAATTGATCAATAACTTGAACCTCCGCGGATCCTTCACGCTCCAAAGCCACGAAATCACGAAGAATGTCCAGGAAGACCTCATCAATGGAACAACCGTCAACACCAACGAAGGCAATGAATTGGCCAGACAGCCCAACCTGCTCGGATTCCTCGGCTTGTATTACGACAACAACCAATTCGACGCCTTTGCAACCGTCAACTACACCGGTTCAAAGTTCACCAGCGACGACAATACCATCGAGCTGGACCCCATCAGCATTATGCGTATCGGCGCTGGCTACAGTTTCAATTTGAGTGATGAGGGCAACGAATCCTTCCGCATTGGTTTCTCCGTTTTCAACCTGCTCGACTCTCAGGGCGTCACGGAGGGCAACCCCAGAGCACTGGTCGAAGGCGAAGGCGAATTCTTCTTCGGAAGACCTATTTTACCAAGAAGGATCTTCTTTACAGGTACCCTGAATTTTTGAGAATCATCAACTTAACATAGTTTCATACACTCTTGAATGCATTGGCGGATCACTTCATCCGTCAATGCTTTTAACGCAAAGAAGAATTCAAAAAGCAAGCAACAAATATTGCTTACCTTCGACAAAAAGTATCAATCTGAAACATTCAGAATCAACCACCTAAAAACTTACTGCAGTGGAAGAGCTTTACGAACCAGCCCTTCAGATTCTCAAAAAAAATTGGAAGGACGGTTTTACCATTCCGGCCAGCAAATTATATCCGTTTCAATGGAATTGGGACTCTGGGTTTACCAGCATTGGGCAAAGTCATTTCGATTTGGATTACGCCATTCGGGAGTTGCAATCCCTGTTTTCCGGCCAGTGGGCCAATGGTATGATTCCACACATTATTTTTCACAGCGAAAACGAAAAAACCTACTTTCCAAATTACGATTTTTGGAATGCCGCCGTCAATGAGGGGGCTCCGGATAAGCCCAAAACGTCGGGCATCACACAACCTGCCGTTCATGGTTTCATCCTGGAAAATCTCTTAGATAAATTTCCGGACAACGAGCAGTTGCTGACCTTTGCTCGTTCTCTTTTTCCAAAGATCGTCCATAGCCATCGCTGGTTTTACCAATACCGCGATCCCGAACGCGAAGGGCTCACATTCATCTTCCACCCCTGGGAATCGGGCCGCGACAATTCGCCGCTTTGGGATCAATCCTTGGATCGGATCAGTGTCGATAAGAGCCAACTGCCGACATACAAAAGAAGGGATACCAGCATCGCAGCAGCCGAGGAGCGGCCGACTTCTTATCAGTATGATCGCTATGTGTATTTGCTGGAATTGGGTAAAAAACACCGATACGACCAACAGGGAATTTTCGAGGAAAGTCCTTTCTTGATTCAAGATACGTTGATGAATGCGGTCTTAATCAAATCCAACGAAAGCCTGATTCGCATCGGCCAGCGCTTCGGATTCGATGTGGCTGAAATCGAAGAGTGGCAGCAACAAGCCAAGCCGAGCTACAGCAAGAAATTTTGGAACGACGAACTGGAAACTTTTGTGGTATACGACCTCCGGGCGGGACACTCTATTTTACACAAGGAAATTGGTGGACTTTCTGCTCTCTATGCCGGAATCCCCAATGTGGAACAGGCGAAAAAATTAAACAACTACCTACAAGACTTGCACCAGCGCAATTATTTCATCTGCCCCAGCTTCGATGTCGATAGCGAGTTGTTCGACTCCAAGCGGTATTGGCGAGGCCCGATTTGGCCCCAGATGAATTGGATGATCTACCACGGCCTCAAGCAATATGGCTTTGATTCGACTGCACAAATTGTCAAGTCCGATTTGATTGAACTGGTATCCAAACTCGGATTTTACGAATACTTTGAAGCACAAAAAGAGCTGGTTAAAGACTTGCAAAGTGGCTATGGTGGTGGTGAGTTTTCATGGACCGCTGCCTGCACATTGGATTTATTAAAAGAAGTAATTTAAAAGCAAAACGCTCCCTCGTCCGATGGATTTTTCCAAGACCTATATTTTAGAAAACGATCGCGTCCGGCTAAGCCCGTTGGAAATGGCACATGCCAAAGAGCTGGCCAAAGTCTCCGAAGAGGCGGCCGTTTGGACTTACTTTTTGGAAAAGGGACAGGGCATTGAAAACTTGCAAGCATACGTCCAATCTGCCCTACAAAAATACCAAGCAGAGCAGGAATATCCCTTTGCTATTTACGATAAATCAGTGGGCGCTTATGCCGGTATCACCCGATTGTATGCCTACGATCCCGATTTACGGATCATCAAAATGGGACATACTTGGTTGGGTAAAAGCTTTTGGGGAACGGGCCTCAACAAGCATTGCAAATATCTACTTTTCCAGTTCTGTTTTGAAACCCTTGGCTTGGCGCGCATTGGCTTTGGCGTGCATGCCGAAAACTTGCGCAGCATCCATGCCTTACAGAAAATGGGCTGTCAACAAGAAGGCCGACTCCGAGATTTTTTGCACAAGGTCAACGGCCAAGGCAGAACCGATTTACTGCTTTTCAGCATGCTCCAAAACGAATGGCAAGACAACGTCAAATCCGATTTTGAACGATCTTTCAGCAGCCCCCTTAAAGCATCCAAATGAATTACGTAGACTACACCGTCATCATTTTTTACATTGTTGGTTTTCTGCTGTTGGGCAGACTCTTCAAAGACAATAAAGACAGCAAGGACTATTTTCTGGGAGGTAAAAGTTTTACTTGGTTTCCCTTGTCGCTCAGTACGATAGCCACCCAATTATCGGCCATCAGCTTTATATCGGCGCCGGCCTTTGTCGGCCTCAAGCCGGGCGGTGGGATGATGTGGTTGACCTACGAATTTGCGGTGCCTTTGGCCATGCTTTTTTTGATGGTTTTCCTCATTCCGCCCATGTACAAAGCCGGTATGGTCAGTGTGTACGCCTATCTCGAAAAGCGCTTCAGCTCCTCGACCCGAGTATTGGTCAGTGCCGTTTTTCAGGTCAGTCGAGCCTTTGGCACCAGCGTCATGGTCTACACCGTCGCATTGATTTTGACCAGCGTCATGAGCATTCCGATGTGGCAGACCATCCTGATTATTGGTGCGGTAACACTCATTTATTCCTATCAAGGCGGCATGAAAGCCGTGGTCTATGGCGATATGATCCAGATGATTATTTTATTCATCGGCATCATCATTTGCTTATTCACAGGCATACAATACCTGGGTGGCTGGGGCGAGTTCGTCGCCAACATCGACCGACCCAGATTGGAGGCCGTCAACTTCAGTTCGATGGGATTTGAAAAGGGCGATGAGTTTGGTTTTTGGCCCATGCTCATTGGCGGCTTTTTTCTGTACACCTCCTACTACGGCACCGACCAAAGTCAGGTCCAGCGCCTATTCTCCGCCCAAAATATGGGAACCGTCAAAAAGACCTTGCTCTTCAATGGTTTACTGCGATTTCCGATCACCTTCATTTATTGCCTGATGGGTTTGGTCATCGGTACGCTGGCAATTACACAGACGGATTTCATGCAAGCCATTCCGACAGACAAGCCGGATTTGATGATTCCCATTTACATCCGGGACTACCTACCACACGGCATCATCGGTATTTTGATGGTTGCCATTTTCTCGGCAGCTATGTCCTCCCTCAGCTCAGCCATCAATTCCTTGAGTGCGGCGACAGTGGAAGATTTTTACAATCGCAAAAAAGATTTATCCAACGAAAAATACATGGCCTACTCCAAATACGCTGCTCTTTTTTGGGGCTTGGTTTGCATTGTGCTGGCATTTTTCGTGGGCGATATTGCAAAGACCGTCATCGAAGCGATCAATAAGATAGGTTCTGTTTTCTACGGTCCCATCCTGGCCACCTTTATTGCAGCCATTGCACTGCGGCAGGTGCATGCCTTGGGCGCCAACATCGGCCTGTTGGCAGGAGTGGCCGTCAATGTTTACTTGTGGCTGTTTGTACCAGAGGTTTTCTGGTTTTGGTGGAATGCCGTCGGAGCGGTTGTGACCTTGGGCGTTGGCTGGGCGATGAGCGTTGTACTGCCTTCCGGTGCAGATTCAGACAAGGTATCCCTGCTGGAAAAAGGTGCCGACTACGATTGGAGCAAAATTGTGATTCTCCTAATTTTTTTCGTGGCCATTGTTTTGCTAAGTGTACAAATACCGAATCTATTTTAGAGGAGGTTAGTTTAGTTAAAATAGCCGCAGGTCGTACTGGTCCTGCGGCCCCTTTAAAAATCTTTGGATAAGTTCTCAGAAATTCAATCGGCGGTTAATCTTCAAAGAGACACCCCAATTTTTCTGATCTAAGGATTCCGTATAATTGTCTGAAAAAACCAAGTAAATAAAAGACAGCGGTTTGTATTCCCACTGCAAACGCGAATTGATGTTAAAGTTGTCGATCTGCTCGTTGTATTGGAGGTAGGTGGTCCAGTTCAATCTGTTGCTGAAGAAAATTTCTGCTGTAACGCCCAGCAAATACAGGTTTTGATCGCCCAACTCGTCAAAGGACAAAGTATTGTATTCATAGTTTAGGCTCAGATTGAGAACAGGTAAGAAACGATAACCTCCCTTGGCACCGAAGCGCATTCTGCGACCACCAAAAAAGCTGCCGTATTGAAAGTTGATCGAGCCATACAGGTTCCGGGTATAATCGCTGTTGAAGCCCATCCGAATGGCCGAATTTTCGTAATTGCCAGCTAAGATTAAGTTGTCGTTCCGAAGCGGATCAAAAGCGTATTTCAGTTTTAACTTGTCGTGGTAAAGGTTGACATAAGCAGACATTTGGTTGGCAAAAAACAGCGCCGTATTGTAAAAATAATTCGCCTCAAAAAAATCACCTTTTTCATCTACATAGACATCAGCAGAAAAATTGAGCACTCGGTAGGTTTGAATGACATCTTGGTTTTTGGGAAAGTAGTTGTAACTCAAGCTTTGGTGAAATTGCGTGTAACCTTCCCGGATGAGTTCCTGGTTTGACGCATCAAAATTGTTAAGCCTGGGAACGAAGCCAATATCGGTAAAGTAGTTCCTCCCCACCGTATTGATCTTGGTGCGAAAAGATAAGGTGCGGGTGTTGTAATTGTTTTCTGCAGAAAAGGCATGCCCCTCCCCTTCTACCTGGTCATTGAAACTGTAGCTGTAGGTTGTGAAGCCCGACCAGCGGCGGTTTTTGCTCAGATAGTTGGCCTTGAGGCCAGCGATTCGATTGTAATCTTCCTGGAAGGACAGGCCGTTCGTACTTTGGCGGTTGATCCAATAAGCGGTCGTATTAAACACCGGGCCAAATTGCTGCTTGGCCACAGCAACGGTATAGTTTTGCGCAGATTCGAAACCCTCCTTTTTGCTTTGCACATTCAGTAAACCAACACGGGTATTGGACGATATATTTCCGGAGAGCTTGAGCCCCGCCAAGATGTCTTGCGAAGCGCCAATGAAGCGGGAATAAAAGGGATTAATATCCTCCGCTACGCTGAGCGTTGTAAACAAGTCGCTGTTTTCAATGAAGAAATTGCGCCTTTCTGGAAAGACAATATTAAAGCGCGTCAGGTTGGTCACTTGTTGGTCGACCTCTACCTGTGAAAAGTCGGGGTTCAGGGTGGCATCCAAGCGCAGTCCATCGCTGATTTTGTATTGTACATCCAGGCTCGGTTGCAGGTTGGTCATGGCCGTATCCAGCAATTGATCTTTTTGATAAGCTGCCGTCAGGGCCGGAATCAAAGTCGTCCGAGCTACCTTGGAAGGCTTGAGGTTTTCCATTTCCAAGGGACGCAGGAAGCGGGTGTCGTATTGCAAAAAACCTCTTTGGAATTTGTTCCACACCGTATACATCCGGTCTTTGGCATCACGGGTATAAAATTGAAAGCTCCACTGGTGGATGTCCGCCTCATAGCTGAAGGTACTGAGTGGGATTTTCAGCTCGTAGATTTTATCCGTTCCCTGGATGCTGTATCCACTCTCCCAAAGAGCATCCCAGCTGAGGTTGGCATTTTCAAAATTGGCAATCAGCCCATCCAACTGCGTACCAAGGCCATTGACCGAAAACAGATAGCCCCGATTTTGATTGTTGTAAGGATCAATGACCAACCCCACACAGTCGCTCAGGTGAAAGCCGTCGCCGTAATTGTCGCGCTTGAGGCTGTTGACCCGAGCCTGCGGCAGCGAATCGTGGTACACGAATGCAACATTGAGGTATTTCCCATCCTGAAAAATCCGCACTTCGGTATCGAATCGCGCACGGCCTTCATTGATGGGATAAAAGTTGTGAAAGCCGTCAAATGGCTGAATGTTTTGCCAGACGGGCTCATCCAAGCGGCCATCGGCATTGATGGGTTGATTGATGTAGGAAATTTGCTGAGCGAAACTACACACATTCAGTAGGATACATACCAATAAACAGAAAGTCTTTTGCATTAGGTCGTTTTTGTTGGCAATTTAGAGCGACCAAATGTGGCTTGCACAGAAAAGAGACCGATGCGCGCCAAGCGTCTAAGAAGACCGAGTTTCGCCGCCTTTGTCGACATACGTATCTTTGAGTAGCTTCAGAAACTCATTCTTATACACTTAGGCCACATACGTATATAATTTGAGCGACTTTCGGGCCTTTAGTGTAAATTTACCAGATGAAAACTTTTCTTCGACATGCTCTTTTGTGGATCGTCATTTATGTGGTGTACACCTACATGATGTCTTTTTACGACGATTTATGGGGAAGAGCCGTTTCCAACCTGGTGAATGTCCCACTCTTTATGGTGGCCTACTATCTGTTGAAATACGTTCAAATTCCGCTGCTATACAACAAAGGTAAGATGGTAGCATTCGGTCTGAGCATTGCGGCCTCGGCCTTTGTGATTGGCGCTTTTTGCCGGCTCAATGGCATTTGGTGGATGGATGAGTTCTTTGGAAAAGCAGAGCAAGATATTCCCTTTATGACAATGGGTGCATACCTTTTGAAGACGGTCCGTTACTACACGCCAGCCATGGCCATTTTGGCCTGGGAATCCCACCAGGAAAGGCGCAAGGAATTGGAGCGCATGCATCTGCTAGAAAAGGAGAAAATTGCCACCGAGTTGAAGTTTCTCAAAGCCCAAATCAATCCGCATTTCCTCTTCAACACCCTCAACAATCTTTATTCCTACGTGGTCACCAATTCTCCCAAAGCACCCGATATGATCCTGCGCCTGTCGAGCATTCTGGATTATGTTTTGTACAAGAGTCAGCAGGCCAATGTACCACTACAGGAGGAGGTAGAAACCATCGGGCATTTCTTGGAATTGGAGCAAATTCGCTATGGCGACCGCCTAAAGGTAGCGTTCGAGGCCGAGGGAAATATGACCAATCCAGTCTCTCCGCTCATCTTGCTGTCTCTGGTGGAAAATGCCTTTAAGC
>JBCCSZ010000236.1:0-12632 GCA_039199225.1 Bacteroidota bacterium | reverse complement strand
CTATTTCTATGCGATTGTAGCGAGGAGATACCAATTGTCCAGCGGAGAAGGACTCTACACTGAGCTGTTGATCAGTCTTTTGATTGCCTTGGGCATCCTGCTTTTCGTCAATTTACTTAGTAGACCTTTAGAGAAAATTCCTTTTTTGGGTCACCGCCATGCCATTGCTGTCGACTTACTGGTGATGCGTTTGGTCGAGGTGATGAACTCAATTCCTGGCCTGTTGTTGCTTTTGGCCATTTTGGTCCTGGTACCCAAGCCCACTATTTTTGTTGTAATGGTGATCATCGGGATGATCAGTTGGACGGGCATTACCCGTTTTATCCGCGCAGAAATTTTGCGGGTGAGAAACCTGGAATACATTGAAGCAGCCCGTGCGATGGGCTACAAGGATCGACGGATCATTTGGCGTCATGCCATTCCGAATGCTCTGGGACCGGTGTTGATTACCATTGCCTTCGGTATTGCAGGGGCCATCTTATTGGAAGCCTTCCTATCTTTTTTGGGACAAGGAGTGGGAATTGAGAATCTTACCTGGGGCCGGATGCTCAGCCTGGCACGCTCCAACTTTTCCGCCTGGTGGCTGGCCGTCTTTCCGGGTTTTGCCATCTTCCTCACCGTATCGATTTTCAACTTTATAGGAGAAGGTTTGACAGAAGCGATGGACCCGCGCGGCCGATAGACGGTGAATCTTAGCGTCCTCTTTTGCGCATATTCTTTGGAAACAGATTGGACTTTCCCCTTCTTTTGGTGGAGAACTGGCCGTTTTTACCGGGCTTGACGTGGGCATTTTCGTTGACCGGACAGCCCGTCTTTTTGCTACAAGAGGAGGTCGAAGTAGCGACGAAAGTGAAAAAAGCGCAGAAAAACAATAGGGAAAGATACCTTCTCATGTGTAAAAAATTATAATATTTTGAATCAAGACCGAAATTTAAACGTATTTCAAAGGTGTTTTATGGCCTGAAATCCTTTATATCGACCAATTGGCCAAGCTAAATGAACTCCAAGTTGCGATCCTAGCTGTTGACAAAGTTCGATTCAGAGACCTTTTGATGAAAGCTTGCCCAGGAAACAGATGGGAGCTACAACTTAATCTAAAATTAAGGCAAAATTAGATATTCTCGAATTTGCAGCTGCTTTAATTGGTCTGATTGACATTTTTGTGCCAAATTTTTGAAATACTAAAATAATTAAGATGAACAAAGGAGATTTAATCAACAGAATGGCTGAAGAGGCCAACCTGTCAAAAACACAGGCTTCTGAAGCATTGAATGCTGTCATCAGCTGCATTGGCGAAACCCTCAAGGATGGCAATAAAGTAAGCCTGGTTGGTTTCGGTACTTTCTCTGTCACTACTCGCAATGCTCGCGTTGGTCGCAATCCAAAGACTGGAGAGTCCATCGATATTCCGAGCAAGAACGTTGTCAAATTCAAGCCTGGTAAGGAATTGACATCCAACATGAACTAGTTCCCCTACTGGATAAATCATCCTCTAAACAGGCTGGCTTCGTTGAGAGGTCAGCCTGTTTGATTTTTGTCTGTTGGTCTTGATCTGAAAGGCAAGATGCCCTGAATTTGGAAAAACTAAGGGTAATTGTCGCCATAAGAAGCATCCTAAGCGCTCGTTTGGCAGACTTTTCTTAAATTTGAGGCGATTTTTTGGAAACCATCCCTGCTATAATGGATTTGAAGTCGAAAATTAACCTGGAAAAACTGCCCAAGCACATTGCTGTGATTATGGACGGTAACGGTCGTTGGGCAAAGCAGCAGGGAAAACACCGTATTTTTGGCCATCGAAATGGCGTCAAAGCTGTCCGAGAAGTAACAGAAGCTGCCGCCGAGCTAGGCGTCGAATATGTAACGCTTTATGCCTTTTCGACAGAAAACTGGAATCGGCCTCGCTTTGAAGTCAATGCGTTGATGACCTTACTGGTCGAGACCTTGTCCAATGAAGTGGCCACACTGAATAAGAACAACATTCGTTTGCAAACCATTGGTGACCTTGGGCGTCTGCCGTCGCGTAGCCACAAAGCACTCTTGGAAGGCATCGAGAAAACGCGACGTAACGATAGAATGACCTTGGTGCTGGCACTCAACTACAGCGCCAAGTGGGAAATACTCGAGGCAGTTAGAAAATTGGCCAGTCAGGCAGCCACAGGTGAACTGGAGCCCGACGCCATCAGTGAGGAGCATTTCAGCCGGGCCTTGGCCACCAGCGGCATGCCCGATCCCGAACTGCTTATTCGAACAAGTGGCGAAAGCCGGATCAGCAATTTCTTGCTCTGGCAAATCGCTTATGCAGAACTGTACTTTACCGATATTTTTTGGCCTGAATTCCGAAAGGAAAATCTGTATCAGGCTATTATTGATTATCAAAACCGCGAGCGACGCTTTGGCAAAACCAGTGATCAATTGGCCTAGAAAATGTGTCGCTCCGAGACTTTCTGTTCTCTTTTTTTTTAAGGTTCCCAAAGTGGAAGCAACACACAGACACAACCTGCGTTCTCTTAACAGACTCTTTCTATCGTTGTCTGTCGGGATTGCGTCTGTCATAATCTCACAAACAGACTATTTACTGAGTGAAAGAAAACTATTTGTCAGAATGAAACGAGCAGTAGCGATATTTTTAGGTATTTTCTTCTGGGGATTCTTTGGTACAGCCCTTCATGCCCAGTTGACCGACTCCATTCCGGTCATCAAATACTCCGACCCAAGCGAATTTGAAATTGGCGGCATCAAGGTAGTTGGGGCTGAATTTAGTGACGACAACGCCCTCATTGCCATCGCAGGATTCAAAGTGGGAGACAAATTGCGAATCCCCGGGCCGGAAATCACCCGGGCCATGAAAGCACTCTGGAAACTCCGCTTATTTACCGATGTCCAAATACTGAAAGAAAAAACCATTGGCGATGTCATCTTCCTAGAAATCATCGTCCAAGAGCGACCCAGACTGGCTCGGCACTCTTTCAAAGGAATCAAAAAGTCTTACCACGACGACCTCAACGATGAACTAACCCCCATTCTACTCAAAGGGGCCATCATCACAGATAATATCAAGACCAATGCCTCGAATGAGATCATCAAGTTCTTCAGAGGAAAGGGATTCCTCGATGCCAAAGTAAAGGTAGAGGAAGTGCCGGACGAAAAGTTGGTCAACGCTGTTCGCTTAGTCTTCAACATAGAACGAGGCGAAAAAGTCAAGATTAGAGACATCGTTTTTACAGGAAATACCAATGTGAAGTCCAAGAAATTGCGCAAGCAAATGGAGAATACCAAGCGCAAGCGCAAGCTGTTCTCTTCTTCCAAATTGATCCAAGAGGACTACGAGGCCGATAAGCGCAGTATTGTGGCTTATTACAACACCATCGGTTTTCGGGATGCCCGCGTCATCAAAGACAGTATTTGGCGGGACGATAGTGGATTGATTCGTCTTCAATTGGACTTGGAGGAAGGCAATCGTTACTTTTTCCGGAACATCAGCTGGAAAGGGCAATCCATATACGATGAAAAGACTTTGTCTTCCGTATTGGGCATCGAAAAGGGCGACGTCTACAACCAGGAACTGCTGGATACGCGCTTGAGTTTCAGCCAGGACGGTCGGGATGTCAGTACCCTTTACATGGATAATGGCTACTTATTTTTCCGGGTCGACCCCATCGAAACTTCGATTGTAGATGATTCCATCGACTTGGAGATTCGAATTTTTGAAGGGCCGCAGGCTACCATCGATCGCGTTGTCATCACGGGGAATGACCGGACACACGAGCACGTTATTCGCCGGGAATTGCGGACTTATCCTGGCCAGAAATTCAGCCGTTCGGACATCATCCGCTCCCAGCGTCAGATTATGAACCTCGGGTACTTCAACCCGGAAGCTTTTGAAATGAATACGCCCGTCAACCCACAGCGTGGAACGGTAGATATAGAATACAAGGTAGAAGAACGACCTTCCGATCAGCTGGAATTGTCAGCCGGTTGGGCCGGAGGTGGTCGAGGGGTGATCGGGACACTTGGGGTGTCCTTCAACAACTTCTCACTCCGTAACATTTTCAACAAAGAAGCTTGGAGCCCCTTGCCACAGGGAGATGGACAGCGTCTCTCTTTGCGGGCTCAAACAAATGGCCGCTTTTTCCAGTCCTACAATATTTCTTTCACAGAGCCTTGGCTGGGTGGTAAAAAACCCAACTCTTTTACAGTGGCTGGGTTTTACAATCGCTTTGCATTTGGAACCCGAGAAACGTCCAGTTTCCAAAAGTTTGTGATCGTTGGTCTATCGGTCGGTTTGGGAAGCCGCCTAAAGTGGCCGGATGATAACTTTATCTCGAACACCACCCTCTCCCTACAAAACCTATCTTTGGTCAACTGGGGCTCCGGTCGGGGACTCTTCGTTACGGATGATGGTACGCAGGTATCAGATGGTAATTTTTACAACTTCAGCATCAACCAAACCATTACCCGGACGACCATCAACGACCCGATTTTTCCCAAGAGTGGTTCGAGAATCTCGCTCTCCGTACAGTTCACACCACCGTACTCCTTGTTCAACAATAGAAATTATTCCGATCTGGATGTTTCTGAGAAATTCAAGTTTATTGAATACCACAAGTGGCGTTTTGATGCAGAATGGTATACACAGCTGTTCGGAAAATTTGTCCTCAAGACACAGGCTAAGATCGGTATCCTTGGCAACTACAACGACGAGATTGGTGTTTCGCCTTTCGAACGCTTCCAATTGGGTGGCGATGGATTTTCCAGCCAGCAATTTGGTGGAGGCTACACTGGTGTTGACCTGATTTCTTTGCGGGGTTATGATGAACTCGACCTGGAAGACAACCGCTTCGAAGGAGGTACAGGGATCATCGGTACGCCGGTCTACGATAAATTTACCCTCGAATTGCGTTATCCGGTTTCCCTCAACCCAAGTTCCACCATCTTCCTGACAGCCTTCGTCCAAGGTGGAAACTCTTGGCGGAACATTCGTGATTTCAACCCATTCGACATCAGGCGTTCTGCAGGTATGGGTCTACGTGTCTTCCTGCCGATGTTTGGTACCCTTGGGTTTGACTACGGTCTTGGTTTTGATAAAGAAACAGACGGTACAGGGTCCATCTTCCAGCGGTTTGGAAGATTTAACATTATCCTTGGATTCGAGCCGGAATAGTACGTCGGCATAGCTCCTACAAAAGGCTTTCTCCAATCATCGGAGGAAGCCTTTTGTTTTTCTTAACCAACCCAAAACCTCCTCTCTACCTCTTTAGGTCGTACAACATTTCTCCACACGCCCATTTTCAATTTGTATCAAAATGTGTTATATGAAAGCAATATTCATAGTGGGATCGCTATGCCTTTTGGGGAGTATCGCCCTGGCCCAACCAACAGACAACATCAGCATTGCAAAGACTTTTGAAATTGGAGGTATCCGAGTAGAAGGCTGCCAACTGACCGACCCGGAAGCACTGATTACTTTGAGCGGCTTGAGGGTAGGGGATAAGATTCAATTGCCCGGTATTCAAACGGCCCAAGCTGTAGAAGCGCTCTGGAAGTTACAGCTTTTGAAGGACGTCCAAATCTATGAAGACCGTCGGGAGGATCATCTCATTTTTTTGACCATTATCGTGACAGAGGCCAATCGAGTCGGGCGCTTTCGCCTGCGCGGTTTGAAAAAGGAATGGAAAAAGCAATTAGAGGAAGACATTGAGAACCAACTGCCTTTGGGAACGGCTTACACTGGGCATCTTCAAAATTCGATTCGGGAAATCATCTCGGCTTACTGTGCAGAGAAGGGCTTTGCTTCAGCTACAGTAGATATGGCCTTGATTTACGACAGTACGTCCCTAGAGTATGTCCTCGATCTGGAGGTAGATTGTGGAGCCAGATGGAAGATTCATCAAATAAAATTTTCGGGTAACCAAAAGGTGAAGTCCTCCAAATTGCGCCGCCTGATGGAGAACACCAAGGAGCGTGCGCATCTTTGGTCGCGCTCCCGCTTTGTGGAAAGGGCTTATCGCGAAGACCTCGATCGAATCGTTGAGTATTATCACTCGATGGGCTATTTGGATGCGGCAGTATCAAGGGATACCTTCTGGTGGGACGCCGAAGGCTTGCTGCACCTAAATGTTCAATTGAGCGAGGGAGAACTGTACTACATCCGCTCGTTGAAGTGGGAAGGAAATTCCATCTACTCAGATCGTCTTTTATCGAAGATTCTGGGCTTTGAAAAAGGAGATGTCTATCGGCCACAACAAATAAATCAGAACCTTCACTTTCATCCCGAAGGGAAGGATGTCAGTAGCCTCTACCTGGACTATGGCCATTTGCTTTTTAGGGCCGACTTGGTGGAAAAATCATTGATAGGAGATTCTATCGATTTGGAGATTCGCATATTGGAAGGCCCTTTGGCGACGATTGGCCGAGTCACCATTTCTGGAAACGATCGGACAAAAGACTATGTCATTCGCCGAGAGTTGGACACGCGGCCTGGGCAGCCTTTTAGCCGGGCAGCCATTATCCGATCCCAGCGTCGGCTGATGAATATGGGCTACTTCGATCCCAGCGCCTTCGACGTCCGGACGGAGGTGCATCCCGAGGAAGGGACCGTGGATATTGAATATGTTCTCAAGGAGCGCTCTGCGGATAAATTCGAGCTGGCCGGAGGTTGGGACCCCGGTTCCAATCAGGTGTTTGGGACGGTAGGTGTGTCTTTTCGAAACTTTGCATTCAGCGATTTATTTCGGAAGGGGAGTTGGCGCCCTTATCCGCAAGGCAACGGGCAGCAGCTTTCTTTTCGGGTGCAAAGTAGTGGCTTGGATTTTCAGTCGTACAATATTTCTTTTACAGAGCCTTGGTTGAATGGCAAGCCTCGCAGCCTCACAGTGGCCGGTTTTTTGACACGCCGCAACGAGACCTTGGCAGAAGGGACAGACGCACACTACAGCGTTTTTGGAGGGGTAGTCGACTATGGTGCGCGGGTCCGCTTTTGGGATGACTATTTGGTGAGCAATACCAGTGTTAACTTCCAGCGTATTCAACTCGAAAATTGGGAGTTGGCTGATTTTGCCCTGGAGGATGGTACTCCCTTGAGCGATGGTTCTTTTCACAATTTTTTCTTGAAACAAAGCCTGACATACACCAATCTCAATCATCCTTTCTTTCCAACCAAAGGGAATTTTTTCTCTCTATCTGTGCAGTTGACACCGCCCTACTCCCTCTTTCGCAAGAACAACTCTACCGAACCCAGTCAATCCTTCAAGTGGTTGGAGTACCACAAATGGCGGCTGGAAGCAACGAAGTACTTCCCGATCACCCAGCGAATGACTTTGCGAGCGACTGCCAAAGCTGGCTATCTGGGTGGATACGGTCAGGCAGTTTCCCCCTTCGAGCGCTTCCAGTTGGGCGGAGATGGCCTAAATCGACTGAATGGCTACACAGGCGTGGATGTCATCGCCCTGCGAGGCTATGACGAAGAGCGGGATTTTGCCATCAATCAAAAGGGAAACGCCACCTTGTTCAATAAATACACCATGGAGTTGCGCTATTTACTATTGGACCAGCCTGCTAGTTCTGCTTATGTACATGCTTTTGCAGAAGCGGGCAATGCTTGGCAGGGAACAGATAATTACAATCCATTTGATCTCAAGCGGTCGGTAGGGATTGGGTTCCGCGTAAACGTGCCGATGATTGGTTTGATTGGGGTCGATTACGGTCTAGGCTTCGACAAAACAGCCAATGGCAGTGGCAACTTCTTGTCGCGTTTTGGCAAACTCAGCCTTGTCATTGGTATTGAACCGGATTGAGCGAATGGTTTCAGCCGTCTGTGGCTCATATACTCCCTTCTTAGAGTGGTTTGCCTGCAAAAAATAGATAAAGAGCCACTTGCTAAATTTGAGGCAGTGCGATTTTGTACAGGGCTGCACTTATTGTACTTTTGCCACTAAGCTTGAACTCTTCGACTCGATTTTGTGTTGAATATTGCGTACTTTCGTTTCGTTTGATCGAAAACAAGGCGAATAAGTGGCTGAACAATATCAATCTTTTGGCCTTACTACATTAGACTTTTAAAAATAACAAACACATGCTCAATCTTATTCTTTTTGGCCCTCCGGGTTCTGGTAAAGGAACACAAGCAGCCAAGTTGCTTGAAAAATACAGTTTATTACACATTTCCACCGGAGATTTATTTCGTTACGAAATGGGTAATGACACCCCACTGGGTTTAAAGGCTAAAGAGTACATTGCCAAAGGAGCGTTGGTACCCGACGAAGTCACCGTTGGCATGTTGAAGAATAAGGTGAATGCAAATCCAGATGTTGCGGGTTACATTTTCGATGGTTTTCCCCGTACGATTCCGCAGGCTGAAGCATTGGATGCCTTCCTCAGTGAGAAAGGCGAGCAGGTATCGGCTTTGGTTGCCTTGAGTGTTGACGACGAAGAGATCGTCCGCCGCTTGCTCATCAGAGCAGAAACCTCTGGGCGCGCTGACGATGCCGATGAAGGAATCATCCGCAACCGCATCGATGTCTACAAAAGTGAAACACAGCCTGTCTACGACTATTATGCCCAGTCTGGCAAGTCTGTAATGGTAGAAGGTGTAGGCGCTGTCGAAGAAATTTTTGCACGCCTTTGTGCGGAAATAGACAATGTAAAGGTTGGATAAGCCTTTGTACTAGCGGCTGGCAATGTAGACCCCTAGCAGAATGGCGGTCATACCGGCTAGGTGAAGACTGGTAATGGGTTCGCCATCTGCTGCACCCCATAGCAAGGCAATAGCTGGAATAAGATAGCTAACGGTCGAGGCAAAAATGGCACTGGTCATCTGTACAAGTTGATAAAACAGAACGGAGGCAGCTACGGTACCAAACAACGCTAACAAAGCGATGTAGCCCAAGCACGACCAAGCCTGTTCATGTTCTTGTAGGACGCTCACAAAATCTGTCGAAAACAGGTAAACAGCTCCTGGTATGCTGATAAAGGCGAAGGAAGCAACACTGATCAAAAGGGCGTCTACGTCTTGCAGGTAGTACTTGGTCGTATTGACGCTGAGGGAATACATCAAGGTGCCGAGAATAACCAAACCACCATAGGCCAAATTGCCATCCAATCCTGCTTTTTTACCAAATAAGATCAAAAATACAGCACCGGCCAACCCAATCATTACGCCGAGTATTTTGGTCCACTTTCCAACAACATTGAAAAACACAACCCCGATCACCAGCGTAAAAAGCGGTGTGAGGGAACTGAGTACGCCGGTTGTAGAACTGTTGAGTTCTGTCTGAGCATAGGCGAATAGGAAGGCGGGAAAAAAGTTGCCTGTAAAACCGACAACGGCCAGATAGCGCCATTTGGACCAATCGATCTGACGAAAGCGCCAGATGAGGACCGGCAGAAAGGCCAGCGCCGAGATGGTGACCCGCAAACCTGCCAATTGCTGTGGTTGGAAAGCAACCAATCCTCTCTTGATTAAGATGTAAGAGCTTCCCCATACCAAGGCTAGCAAAAGTAGTAACAGCCAACTGGCCAAGGTGGGATTCTTATCTGTAGAGATGTTGTTTTTCAATCTTTAAATAACTTGATTACGGTGTGCCGAACACCTTACACAGGCAAATTTGATCAGCCGCAAATATAGAAAGATCACAGACAATGGCTGCTCTTATTTCAACGGCACAAGTCATGCCCAAGTAAATCTTTGGAGCTGGTTAATGGATAATCATCTAAATGTAAGAGGTACCTTTACACCATGATTGAAGCTTTTAAAGAAAACCCCATTCTTTTACTCTTTCTTGTAGCAGCTATCGGCTATGGGCTGGGGAGTATTCGCTTGCAACGCAGCAGCCTTGGGGTTGCCGCTGTTTTATTTGTCGGCCTGGGATTCGGAGCGCTCGATCCGGAATTGCACATTCCAGACATGGTCGTTTTTCTTGGCCTGGCCATCTTTGTATACACCATTGGCTTGCAAAGCGGGCCAAGCTTCTTTTCGAATCTGCGTCGCAGAGGACTGCGCGACGTCACCTTCGTCCTGTTTATGCTGAGTCTATCGGCTGGAATAACGCTCATCCTCCATTTTGTGCTGGGCCTGGAAGCGGCCACAACAGCTGGACTCTTTGCCGGAGTTAGCACCAACACCCCGGCCCTGGCGGGCCTCCTGGATGCGATCAACAGCACAGCTTCTGAGGCCCTCATCAAGCCCCTGAGCGAATTGGGCGTTGTCGGCTACTCCCTGAGTTATCCCATGGGCGTCCTTGGCGTCATGCTGTCCATCAATTTGATGAGTAGGATACTGAGAATCGACTTTAAAGCGGAAGAAACCAGCTTGCAGGACGAGTATCCCAGCAACCAGTCCATTACAGGGCAAACGGTGGAGGTTACCAACGAAAAGCTGATGGACATTCCCATCCGGGACTTAATGCGCGAGCACAATTGGAAAATTGTCTTTGGTCGGATGCTCCGCAATGAGCAAATTTTGCTGCCCAATTGGGATACGTCTTTTCAAAAGGGCGACATCGTTCGCGTGGTTGGCAATGAAGAAGCCATTCACAAGGTGGTACAAATGCTTGGGCATGCCAAGGCCAACGTTTTTCCTTCCGATGATACCGATTATGAGATCAAGCGGATTTATGTCTCCAATCCGAAAGTGGCTGGTCAAAAACTGGCAGCTCTCAACTTGGCGGAGAAATTTCCAATGCTCATCACCCGCATCAGCCGAGGAGATATGGATTTACTGGCCAATGGGGAAACCATCTTGGAATTGGGCGACCGGGTGCTGTTCATCTGCCGGAAAAAAGACAGCCCTGCTTTGGTGCGCATGTTTGGGGATTCATTCGAGGCATTGAGCCATATCAATCTGCTTTCCTTCGGCCTTGGTATGGCCCTAGGGCTCCTTTTGGGGATGGTGACCTTCCAATTTCCGGGAGGCTTCCGTTTTCAGCTGGGCTACGCAGGAGGGCCACTGATCGTTGCCTTACTGCTGGGTACATTGCGTAGAACCGGCCCAGTGGTTTGGACCTTGCCCCACAGTGCCAACCTGACCCTGCGCCAAATAGGGCTCATCTTTCTGCTAGCAGGCATTGGCATCAATTCCGGACATACATTCTTGAATACCTTGAGTGGTGGAAGCGGTGGATACCTCTTTTTGGCAGGAGCCATCATCAGCATCAGTGCCAATCTTACCACCTTATTGATCGGCTACAAACTCTTCAAAATACCCTTTAGTTTCTTGATGGGGATGGTTTCTAATCAGCCAGCAATTTTGGATTTTGCCTTGAATAAGACGGGAAACAAACTGCCAACCATCGGCTTTACGACCATGCTGCCAGTAGCCCTTATCGCGAAAATCCTATTCGTTCAGTTGCTGTTTGCTTTTTTGAGTTGAGGCTGGTTCCGTTGGCAATGGGCTATAACGCAGTAGGCAGTACCCCACGGAATCGTTTAGGAGTACTGCCTACTACAAGTCGATAGACTGTCTACTGAAGAACTACCAAAGTCTGGGATCGGTTGCCAGATAGTTGTTGGCCATTGTCAAATACTGCTCATACGTAAAGCCGCAGGCACATTCGTTGGGGTAGTGCGACATATAGTTTCCAACGTCCGGTTCATAAAACTGACCATCGGCATCGCGTTTTTGAGATATGAAGCGGCAGCCGTCTTCCAAGCTTACATAAGAGGTGACAGGCTCCGGATGGACATATGGATCGGAGGGAGTATCGCAGATCAAATCGCCCGCTGTTTCGCAATTGGCACCGCTGACCAATTCTTCCCCTTCCTCTTCAAAGGTATCGAGCAGACCAAAAAAGTGGCCCATCTCATGTGTCATAGCTCTTTTTTGGCCAATACACTCTTTCAGAATCACGATGGCACCACTGTCTTGTAAGGCAATACCATCCTGTGTAGCCTGGCCACAAAGTGCTAGCGGATCGTCGGTAAAGTTGACGAAATACATATTGATACGGTTCTGCAAGTTGTATTGATCTTGCAGTTCGGCAAAGTCATTATTTCGGAGCGTGTCGTATTGGAAATTTTCGATGATTCGGAATTCGCAAATCTCGAAGGAGACACAAATGGGTGCGAAAGCCATGTTCAACGAGTCCAAATCGGCTCGGATAGCACTTTCTTCTGCTCCTAGGTTGCCAAGACTATCTCGCACGATGTGCGCCACAATCGTAAATTGTTTATTCAGGCATGGTAATGGAGCTTGACGGGTGTGAAGATTTTGTCCTGAAACCTCCAAACCAGTCATTAATAATAGGAGTAATGTGAAAAAATAGCCTAAAGTTTTCATATTTGTACTATATATAATTGCAAACATACACCTTTGGGGCTATGTTTGCAACTTGACACATTCTTAATTTCCAAAATCTGTCTTAATAACGGCAAGTTATGAAAACCATTCGGTTGATCTTTACTTTTATCGCTTTTGCCTTATTCACCTACTCCCTGAACGCTCAAACCGCATCGGTTACCGAGGGTTGTATCCCTTTGAGGGTCAACTTTACCGCACCGGCTGGTTCCAGTTCTTTCTTTTGGGAATTTGGTGATACCAAGACTTCTACGCTACAGAATCCGGAAAACATCTACACATCGGCAGGTACTTTCACCGTCAACTTTCGGGAATCCAGCGGCGGCCCTGTCGTTGGCTCCAT
>JBCCSZ010000235.1:0-12709 GCA_039199225.1 Bacteroidota bacterium | reverse complement strand
ATTCGCTTTGGGGCAAAATGGTGCTTGCCTTGTCGCATTATGGAAGAAACAACCTTGAAAAACCCTCAGCTGGCGGGTTTCATCCAGGATAATTTTCTACACACTAAGCTTGATGAAAAGGACTTCGATGCGATCAGTCTGAAGCAAATTTTTCAATTTGTTAGTTTGCCAACCATCTTATTTTTTAATGCCGATGGGGAATTGCTCGAACAGCATGAAGGCAGCCTGACCACCCACCAATTTTTAACAAAGCTGGAACAGCATTTTACGTTCTCCAATGCTCGTTTGAGTGCCGAAGTTATGGCGGATGAAGATGAGATCATGCTGGGCGATCGCTAGTTTTGGTGGCTGGTGTTTATGTTTCGGTGGATAGGAAATCTACCAAGTCGGCTAAGTTCCAAGCATCTTCCAGGCGAAAATCTCCAATTCGGGTTCTGCAAAGCCTTGTCAAATACCCTCCGCTGCGCACAGCCTTTCCAAAATCATAGGCCAAGGATCGAATGTAGGTCCCCTTGCTGCAATCCACTTCGAAGTCGAGGTCGGGCAGTTGAATGTTCTCCAAATCAAACTTGCTGATGTGGACCGGGCGGGGCTTGACCTCCACCAATATGCCCTTGCGCGCCTTTTTGTACAAAGGCTGGCCGTCCACCTTAATGGCTGAAAACATGGGTGGAATCTGCTCCAAGTCGCCCAGGAAAGTCTGACGGGCCGATTCGAGCAAAGCTTCATCGATGTGTTTGGTTGGAAATTCTTCGTTTACAGGTGTTTCTGCATCATAGGATGGGGTAGTGGCTCCCAGGCGAATGGTGCCAGTATACGATTTGGGTAACCCTTGGAATTCGTGTAGCTTTTTGGTGGATTTTCCAGTGCAAATGATGAGCAACCCGGTAGCCATGGGATCGAGGGTGCCAGCGTGGCCGACCTTCATCTTCTTGAGCTGTAACAACCGACGCAGTTTCCCTCTGATCTTATTCACCACATCGAAGGAAGTCCAATCCTTTGGCTTATCAACCAGCAGTGTTTCACCTGCCAAAAAATCAAATTGATCTAAAGTTTTTGAAGATTTCATGGTTTAGAAGATCGCAAGCCCTTTTGCAATGGCAATGGCTGCTACGATAAAACAATAGATGGAAAAATAAGTAAGCTTGCTGTTTTTTACCAGTTTAATCATCCAATTACAAGCAAAGTAGCCCGTTACAAAGGCTGCAACGAAGCCTGCGAGCAAGGGAATCAACACCTCGCTGGAATAGGTGATTTCGCCACCGAGAATGTCTTTGGCCATTTTGCCAAGAATCAGCGGTACAACCATCAAAAAGGAAAAGCGGGCAGCTTTTTCCCGATCAATGCCCAGGAGGACAGAAGTCGAAATGGTCGCACCGGAGCGCGAAATGCCCGGAAGGATGGCAATAGCTTGTGAAATACCGATGAGAAATGCCTGCCAATAATTCACATTTTGATCTGTCTTTTTGGCTCGATCGGCGAAAAAAAGCAAGATGCCTGTGACAATCAGCATGAGGCCCACCAAGAGGATTTGCTGGTCAAAAAGTGCTTCGAGTTGTTCTTCGAACATCAAACCGACGACGACGGCCGGAATCATGGATAAAATGATTTTGAAGGAAAAATGTGTCTCTTCATTCATCTTGAAGGCAAACAGACCTTGGAAGATTTGTATGATGTCCTTGCGAAAAATGACGATTGTACTCAGAGCAGTAGCGGCGTGTAGCATGACGGTCATCAACATGCTTTGTTCGGCTACCGAAGTGTCTCCCAGGATGTATTTGGCTAATTCGAGATGTCCACTGCTACTAACAGGTAGGAATTCGGTTAATCCCTGAATAATGCCCAGCAGTATGGACCGAAGGATGTCCATCATTATTGAAGTACTAGTTTACCTAAGTGATCGCAACTTGAATAAATTTAGGCTTTGGAGCCTTTGAAAATGGCAAATATTTCAATAACCAAGCCAGCTAAAATCAGGAATGGAGCCAAAACAGTCCGTCGGAAGCCGTAGATGATCTTGGGGTCCCAGGTATCGGGGTCCGGCATGTTGCCTCCCATCATCAGTATCATACCAAGTGCAATGAGCAATATACCGACACCCATCCACAGGTAGTTTTGCTTATCGAAAAGCAGCGGCTCTTTGGTGACATTGGTTGTCGCACCCTGACGAACCCGCGAGCTGGTAGGCGTAACTTTTTTAGCCGTCTTGGAACGGGTGCTGACCACTACTTTCTTCTTAGGCGATTTCTTACTCATGTTTCAAAATTTGAATTATTTTGTACAACCCTAGTAAAGGTCGTCTACTCTCATTTTTAAATATTTGTTGACCACAAAAAACGTACTACCAAAGGTGATCACAATGCCAGTCAGTATCAAGGTGCCAAACAACAACATCATCTGCCAATTGTCCTGAAGGCTTCGCAATTCAGGCAAATCTCTCTGGATAAAAGCCATTAGACCCACCAAGCCACCAATAGACAACAAGGCGCTGATGAGGCCATTGATAAAGCTCCGACCCAAATAGGGCCAGCTGATAAACCGCCAGGAGGCACCCACCAATTGCATATTTTTAATCAAAAAGCGATTGGCGAACAAGGCTAGCCGAATGGTATTGTGAATCAATACGATGGCCACTAATAAGAGCAGTACTCCGATGCCTAAGGCAATCCAACTCAGCTTTTTGATGTTGGCTTCGACGTCCTGGATGATGTCTTCCTGATAATAAACGTCGTGAACGGCCGAGTTGTCAACCCATTGCTCCCGAATCTGCTCCAACCGAGCGGCATCCATGGAAGCAGCATTCAGATTGAAGGTGATGACATCGTAGAGGGGATTTTGGAAATCCAGCTTTAAGAATTCCTCTCCGAGGTCCTCCTGCAGCATCGCAGCAGCTTCCTCCTTGTCGATGAATCGGACAGAGCCTTTCTTGGTGTAGGCCGCTCCTTTGAGTGCCTTTTGAATCTCCAGTGCTTCGATTTTGCTGGAACCTGGCTGTAATTCCAGCATGATGTTGACACTTTCTTTGTAAACTGTCACAAGCTGTTGAGCGTGTAGTAGCAGCAATCCAAAAAGGCCAAGTAGAAAAAGCACCAGAGCTACGCTTACAACGGAATAAACGTAGTTGGGTTTCTTCCCAAGCGGCGGTCTTTTCGTCGGGCGTGTTTCCGGTTTTGACATTGGACGCTTTAATTAACGCACAAAAGTAAAAAAAACTGGGAACAAGCCACATAAATGCTTGAGAATGAAACGCCATTTAGCCGCCAAGCTCCTTGGCTATTTTCGTTTTATGCATACACTATCAGTCTTAGTCGGTTCAAAGCAGCCTAAAAAAGCCTACATTTGTAATGGAAACTATAGATGGACAATACAATTTTTCAGCGCTTTTCGATGTTCAAGACATTTTGAAGCTGGATGCTAGACTTATTTTTGTTTTATGCCAACATCTATGAAAAACTTTGTTTTGCTGCTTTTATTACTGCCCTCTATCGAATCGAATGGGCAGATTGCCTTTCAAAATGCTTCCTTCGAAGGCCAGGCGCAGGATGCAACGGTTCCAGTAGGATGGCATCCTTGCGAGACGGGGACCACGCCAGATATTCTGCCAGGACACTGGGGGGTTTACACAGAGCCTTCTGAAGGAGAGACTTACATGGGATTGATTACTCGGGAAGATGGGTCTTGGGAAAGTGTTGGTCAACGCCTTTCTACACCGCTGGAAAAAAATGAATGTTACAAATTCAGCCTCGATTTGGCGCACGCAGATACTTATGCCGATTACAATTTGCCTTTGAAGCTGCGCGTCTGGGCGGGCAGTTCGACCTGTCAGAAAATGCAACTCTTAGCTGAATCGGAAGTGATTCGCCACCTGGATTGGGAACGTTATGAGTTCAATTTCTTTGTAAAACAACACTGTGAGTACATCATCTTCGAGGCGAGCTTTATCGATGGGGTATATGTCAATTACAAAGGCAACATCCTGCTGGATAATTTGTCGGTGATCCGCAAATGCCACCGAGCAGAGCATCGTCCAAGCCAGCCAGCCAACAATCAAGTCGAAGCCAAGGGGTAATTACAATTGAAGGCTATTCCTCCTGTTCCATGTCTCGAACAAGGTCTTTGGTCTGTTCCGTCAGTCGATCCAATTCCTCCAGCATATCCTTCGTTTCAGCCTCGGTAGCTTCTTTACCTTCCGTTGCGTTTTCCTTCAGCCGATCGGTCAGCTCATCCTTTTTGTCTTCCAGGTTTTTCAGCCGGTCCATCAAGTCGCCACTGTCTTTGGCTTTTTCGCGAATGTTATTGAAGACATTTCCAATTTTCTGAAGTGCATCGTCGTACTTCCCATCGTCCAGCTTGGCTTTTTCCTGCTTGAGGAGGTTTCCGACGGAGCGTCCAACATCCTTGATTTCACTGAATATCTTACGAGAGGATTCTTTTTCTTCTGGTGTTCCCAAAAAATAGTTGTAGCAAAGAATACCTACTACCAGGAAAATTCCCAATTTCAAAATGCTTTTTATCATGAGGAGGTCGTTTTTTAAGCCTTACGGTTTAGGTCGGGAAATATAACAAATTATGGTCAATTATTATTGTATGCAGTGGTTCAATCATTATTTCCTCAATTTTCCATATTTTCGCGATTCAACGAAATCGAGCAGCTTTTGCTTCGCTAGTTTTGCTGTTAAGAAACCAATTTTACCCTATCGCAGTTGTACACAAAATAAAATTGTCATACGATGGATTACCGTCCCCGGGATATTGAAAAAAAATGGAAAACGTATTGGGAAGACCAGGACGTTTACAAGGTATCGAATCAGAGCGATAAGCCGAAATATTACGTACTAGATATGTTTCCTTATCCTTCGGGCTCCGGCTTGCACGTCGGGCATCCGCTTGGGTACATTGCTTCCGACATCTTTGCTCGTTACAAGCGTCTGAGAGGCTTCAATGTCCTGCATCCCATGGGCTACGATGCCTTTGGATTGCCTGCCGAACAATATGCCATTCAAATGGGGGTACATCCGGCAAAATCTACCGCTGAAAACATCGCTCGTTATCGTTCCCAGTTGGACAATTTGGGCTTCAGCTTCGATTGGAGCCGGGAGGTCAATACTTCCAAGCCCAGCTATTACAAGTGGACACAGTGGATTTTCTTGCAGTTGTTTCAACATTGGTACGACCAAGAACAGGCGAAGGCAAGGTCCATTGAAGCATTAATTGCTCACTTTGATGCGCACGGGACGGAGGGTTTGAAAGCGGCCTGCTCGGAGGAATTGAGCTTTGATTCGGCTGCCTGGTCGGCAATGGATGCTAAAGCAAAGGATGATGTATTGATGAATTATCGTTTGGCTTACAAGAAACAAACCTTTGTAAACTGGTGTGAAGCTTTAGGGACAGTACTGGCCAACGACGAGGTCAAAGATGGCTTGTCCGAGCGGGGTGGTCATCCGGTGGAGCGTAGACCGATGTTGCAGTGGTCCCTGCGGATCACCGCCTATGCCGAAAGGCTGCTATCGGATCTGGATACCCTCGAATGGTCGGATGCCATGAAGAAAATGCAAGCCAATTGGATCGGAAAATCCATTGGTGCGCAAATGTTTTTCGACCTGGAAGGCTCAGACGAAAAGCTGGAGATTTTTACCACCCGTCCTGATACGATCTTCGGAGCGACCTTCATGGTGGTAGCACCTGAGCACGACTTGGTCGCCGAGTTGACTACCGCAGAGCAAAAAGGAGACATCGACAAATACCTTGACTACGTCAATACCCGCTCCGAGCGCGAACGGATGAGCGATGTAAAGACCGTCACGGGCGCTTTCACCGGAGCTTACGCCATCAATCCATTCAACAAGGAGCGCGTTCCGATCTGGATCAGCGAATATGTATTGAAAGATTATGGAACGGGGGCCATCATGGCTGTCCCGGCCGATGATGAGCGCGACCGTCGCTTCGCCGAAAAATTTGGATTGCCCATTATCGACATCATCGATAAGTCTGCTCATCCGGGCGCTACCATCGAAGATAAGGTGGGTACCATGATCAATTCTGATTTCCTCAATGGAATGGAAGTTCTGGATGCCATTCAGGCGACCCTTGATGCCATTGAACAGAGAAAAATTGGCAAAAAGCAAATCAACTATAAGCTGAGAGATGCCATTTACAGTCGCCAGCGCTACTGGGGTGAGCCTTTTCCAGTCATATACGATGCTGCAGGGGTTTCTTATCCTTTGAAAGAGGAGGACCTGCCTCTGGAACTGCCAGAATTGGACGATTTCAAGCCAGCCTCTGGCGGTAAGTCGCCGCTGGCCCGGAAGACCGAGTGGGTCAATCGACCCGATGGTTTTTTCCATGAAACAGACACCATGCCCGGTTTTGCTGGCTCGTCTTGGTATTATCTACGATACATGGATGCGACCAATGCGGAGACTTTCGCTGGTCAGGAGGCCATCAATTATTGGCGGGATGTCGATTTGTACGTTGGAGGAACGGAACATGCGGTAGGACACTTGATGTATGCTCGGGTATGGCACAAGTTCTTGTATGATTTGGGTCATTTGCCAACGATTGAGCCCTTTCAGAAGCTCATCAACCAGGGGATGATCCAGGGCGTGATAGAATACCTTTATCTATCCAAGGAAAAGAAGGATGGACAAAGTCAATTCGTATGCGCCAAGCTGGCCGAAGAGCGCGGCATCGAAGATTTTGCCCGAATGCCGGTCTACGTAGCCTATGTGGCTGATTACGGCACGGATAATTCGCATCTGAATGCGGAAGGTATTCGTCAATTCACAGAGTGGCGGCCAGAATTTGAGGGCGCTGCATTTGAATGTGTAGAAGGGACCTATCAAAATGGGGTCTTCCAGCCGAAGGGCGAACAAACCGAAGGTCGCCTGCACACTAAGTCGGAAGTTGGAAAAATGTCCAAGCGGTATTTCAATGTCATCAATCCGGATGATGTGGTGGAACGCTATGGATCGGACTGTTTCCGCCTGTATGAGATGTTCCTGGGGCCGATCGAGCAAGCCAAGCCCTGGGACACAAAGGGCATCGATGGGGTCTCTCGTTTCTTGAGAAAATTCTGGGCGCTTTTCTTCGACGGTCAAGGAGATTTCCATTGCTCAGACGAAGAGCCGACCAAGGCGGAGTTTAAGATTTTGCACAAGACCATCAAGAAAGTAACGGAGGACATTGAGCGCTTTTCTTTCAATACTTGTGTCAGTGCTTTTATGGTGGCTACCAATGAACTGTCCAAGCTGAAAAGCAGTAAGAAGCAGATTATGAATCCGATGCTTCGCTTGATAGCACCCTTTGCACCGCATATGAGTGAGGAGTTGTGGCATCAATTGGGACATGAAACGAGCATTCACCTGACGGAATATCCAGCATTGAACGAGGAATATCTGAAGGAAGATGCCTTTACCTATCCGATCGCCATCAATGGTAAAACCCGCCTGACAATGGAATTTCCGGCAGATGCCGCCAAGGAAACCATTGAAAAAGAGGCAGTGGCACTGGAAGGTATTCAAAAGTGGTTGGAAGGCAAGACCGTTCGCAAAGTCATTGTCGTACCCAAGCGGATGATCAACATCGTCGTAGGATAATAAAAAGACCTGCCCTGGTATTTTGGTAAATCTAAATACCCTGGCAGGTTTCCCATATCAACATCAACTCAGCTTAAGGACAAAATTAGTATTACGAGTATTCTGCTATACTTGAAAATGACCTGCATCTTCAAGCGGTACGCTGATTGAAAAATCTAGGCTGCGATTTATTCAAACGGGCAACTTTCTTCCGCGCCATTACACAAACCTTCTGCTACCTAGCTTGCTGGTAGAATCGCAACTTAGAACAAATAAATTTCGTGAAAAGTGTTACTACTGCTTTATCGATCAATTCGAAGGCAAGATAGATCATTGGATAATCCTAATAACAGAGCAACTACACAATTTGTGACTAAATTCTGCCGCTTGGCCTCGAACTAATCCACTGATTATTAGGGCAGTACTTCTGATTATGGGTCATTTATTTAGAGCTGTAGTGACGATTGTTATCACAATTCTTTTGGGACTCAACACTAAATCTTCATCAGTCCGACATCAGTTTCGAGCTTTTTTACAACACATTCTGAAAAATTCCCTATTTTCAGCATATCAAAATGCCACTCACCTGAATTCAGGTTAAAAAACAGTCTGTTTGCTACAGTTTCGCGACAGTCGACAGCCAAAAGCAGTGGGAGAACATCCTAAATTCAGAACTGAAAACTTACTATGAAGTTACGGAAGGGCCTTTTTTGCCACCGTCCCGTCATCGCTTTGTTTTTTTTCACTTTTCTAGTCGATGGATGGGCGCAAACGATTGAAACGAACAGCACGGATTGCGGCTTGTTTTTTGCCATTCCCGATGCCAGTTGTACGGCCTCGAGCAACTATGCTATTGATGTACAAAATGCCCCTGGCAGTCAATTGGGGGCAGATGTGTTGCTGGAAGAAATTCGCTTGATCATCGAGCACGATTGGGTAGGGGATTTAGAAATTAGCCTAACATCTCCATCAGGTGTTCGCATTCCTTTGTCACTCAAAAATGGGCGAGGTGGCCAAAATTATGGCGATCCCACCAGCCCTGCCTGCACAGCTCCCACCATTTTTAGCAGAAGAGCGTGTACGTCCATCCAAAATGCGGTGCCTCCCTTTATAGGTACTTTTTTGCCAGAAGGCAACCTCAACGATTTCAACGATGGCAGCAATCCGCTGGGCAATTGGATTTTGCAGGTTTGTGATGTACAAGCGGATAACACTGGTTGGGTGCAATTTGTAGAATTGGTTTTTTCGGACAATATTTGTCAGCCACCAACAGATGTTTCCATTCGGAGCATCAGCGCCAGCGGGGTCGAGCTTTTTTGGAGTTCTGCCAATACCTCCTGCACAGATTTTATTGTCGAATATGGTCCGCCCGGTTTTCAACCCGACTCGGCTGGTACTTCCTCCGATGGATTCATTCAAGTTGTTCCCTGCACGGCTGGCCTACCGTTTTTACTGACGGGATTGGAAGAATTTTCCACCTACGATCTGTATGTCCGTCAGCTTTGTGGAGCAGATGTCTATTCCCCGAATTCCTGCCAACTCCAGTTTACAACCGATTGCCTGCCGCCGCCACCTAGTTTGGAGGAGACCTTCGATGCGCAAAATCCCTGTGGAAGGAGCTGCGCTGATGACTGCAACCTGAGCGGTAGCTGGTACAATGTTTCTACAGACGACCAAGATTGGTTGGTCAACCGTGGAGCGACCACTTCTAGCAAAACCGGGCCTTCGGATGACATCAGTGGAGGCGGGCAGTACATCTATACGGAAGCCAGCAATCGCGAATGTCCCTTGGCGAGCCTCACAGAACTGCGGTCGAATTGCTTGATGATAGACACCAGTCAATCGAATTGCCACCTCTCTTTCTTTTACCATATGTACGGTTCAGAAACAGGCAGCCTTCAACTCGAAGCCTCCATTGACGGGGGGCAAAATTGGGTGTTGCTTTGGATTTTATCTGGTGATCAAGGCGATCAATGGTTTCGACAATTCATTGACTTAGGCTTTTTTCACGACCGTGTCGTACAATTTCGTTTTGTTGCCACAAGAGGAACGAGCTTCAAAAGCGACATCGCCCTGGATCAAATCAGCTTTTATGGCGCTCAAGATTTGGGAACTTCCTTGTTTCAATACTTTCTAGACCTGGATGGCGATGGTTTTGGCGACCCCAACGAACCCATTTCAAGCTGCGTACCCAATATCCCTCCAAATTACGTTTCCAACGCCCTAGATTGCGATGATGCGTTATTTGAAATCAATCCTTCTGCTGCTGAAATTCTCTGCAATGGCCTCGATGAAAACTGCAACGGCATGGCAGATGATACCTTTATTCCTGCACCAAGGGTCGAAGAGGTGAGAGTATGTCAAGGGGAGCAAGCCGTCTTAAACGTTAGCACGCCTGCAGCAGGTGCGTACTATTGGTATGCAGCACCGACGGCCACCCAAGCAATTGCTACCGGACCTCAATTGAACCTAGGATTGGTCTCAACCAGCGGTTTTTACTACCTGGTAGATTCTTTGGATGCGGGTTGTTCTTCCGAAAGACAAGCCATTCAACTGATTGTCCGTCCAATTCCAATTCTCAGCAGCAATGAAAACCCGGCAGTTTGCTTTGGTGAACGCTTTGATTTAGCCACACTGGATATCAATGACGATAATTTGACTGGTGGTCGATTGAGGTATTTTGCCCGCGATCCTTCTTCAGGGGCAGATTCCCTATCGTCTTCCAGTGTTCAAATTTTATCTGATACTTCATTTTACATCCAATCCATCACTGATTTTGGCTGCTCGGATGTCATTGTCATGGACTTCAAGGTCCATGAGCTGCCAGGGATTGAGATCAGCCCAGCAGCGGATCAATTGATTTGCGCCAATGGCAGTACCATTTTGACAGCCATCCCCGGAACCAGCGGCACGCCTCCCTATGAGCTGAGTTGGAGCAATGGCAGCAATCGATCCAGGATTCGGGCCAACGCTGCTTTGCCTGGAAGTCAAACGACACACAGCGTTCGTATCACAGACGCGAATGGTTGTCAACAAGCGGATTCCATTCAAGTGGAGACCCTTGCAAGTATTACTGCCATTGCAATCAATGAGGTAAAGGACGTGTCCGACTGCAATGGAGCGGACGGACTTATTCGCTTGGAACCCGCCAATGGACTGGCCCCTTACGACTACCAATGGAACGGTCCCGTCGTAGGTAGCCTCAGCGGCCAGACCAGCGAGACTACTTTAAACAACCTCCGCCAGGGTTCCTACCGAATCACCATCAGCGACCAATCCGGAGCAAATTGTTCCTTGATTTTACCTGTGGTCCTCATCAACGGCCCGTCTGTCGTGGTTGATACCAATATAGTGATCGAACCGACTTCCTGTCCCAATTCGTCGGATGGAAGTATCGACATCAATATCCTCTCTGGCAATCCCAATTTTCTGTGGAGCAATGGAGCAACAACCGAAGACATCAGTCAGTTGCCCTCTGCCAAATATTCCGTTACCATCAGCGAAGGAACTTGTGTCAATGTCCTCAACGACCTCTTCGTCGGCTCTCCGGATACGTTGGATATCATCTTGATGGATCAGCAGTCTGTCAGTTGTAAGGATGGAACAGATGGCCTTCTGGCTGTCGCGGTTTCAGGTGGTACACCGCCATATCAATACACCTGGAGCAATGGTCGCACAGAGGCCCTCGTCGATGGACTGTCGGCTGGCCTGTACGATCTGACCGTGACAGACGACAACAGTTGCAGTGCTGTATTATCGGCAGTAGAAGTGACAGAGCCAGCTTCCCTAGGAATTTCAGTCAATCAAATCCGGATGCCAGCCTGCTTTGGGGCATTGAACGGGGCTGTAGATGTGTCTGTCGATGGAGGAACTGAGCCTTATGTCTACAGTTGGTCGGATGCATCCAACATGGAAGACGCTACGGGCCTGGGCCTGGGAACGTACCAACTGACCGTAACAGATGCCAACAACTGTCAACTGGTTTCTGAAGCGATTGTCTTGATGGAACCTGGCGAACTAAGCATTGATGCCTTCATCCAGGCTGCCTCTTGCAATGGGGTAAACGATGGTCGCATCGATCTCACAGTGAGCGGCGGTACCATGCCTTATACTTATCAATGGAGCAATGGCGCTATGAGCAAGGATTTAGCGGAGCTGGAAAGTGGTGTTTATCACCTGACGTTGACCGATGCCAATGGCTGCCGAAAGGAATTTGATGATTTTGAAATCGAAGCGCCAGGGCTCATTGGCTTTGACCGCATCGCCATTCAAGAACCAGCCTGTCCAGGAATAGACGATGGATTTATTTTGTTCTCGATCAAGGGGGGAACGGCACCCTACGAATACAATTGGTCGGATGGGGAAAGGCAGAAAGATCGGATGGGCTTGGGCAAAGGGGATTATGTATTGACGGTAACGGATGCCAATGGCTGCGTTTTTGTCAGTGATACCATAGATTTGGATTTTTTGGTGCCTTTAGAATATGTTCTTTCCTTTTCTTCGGACATCAGTTGCAGTGGTCGGTCGGATGGAAGTGTACTGATTACACCCTTGTGGAACGCGCAGGGCTTTAGCTATCAGTGGAACAATGGAGATACACAGGCGTTCATCGATGGATTGTCAAAAGGGGCCTATGTTTGTACGATCACAGGCGCTGCCGGTTGTATTTTGGTGACAGACACAATTGAAATACAAGAGCCCGATCCGCTGGATGTGGTGGTGGCCAATTTGGAAGACGCAAGCTGTCATTCGCTGGCAGATGGCAACATTGACGTCATCGTAAGTGGTGGAAGAACCCCTTATGAATACAGTTGGAATACAGGGGCAACGACGGAAGACCTCGGGCAGGTGCGGGCAGGTAATTACTCCTTGACGATTCGGGATTCCAGTAATTGTGGCTATACCAGCGACATCATCCGGGTGGATGAACCCGACCCATTGGCGGTAGATATTGTCAACATCATAAATGTTGGATGTGCAGGCAGTGCCAATGGCAGTATTGAAATTCAGGTTCGTGGCGGCAATGAGCCCTATGACATTCAATGGGAAACGGGCGATACCAGTTTGTTGTTGAGCAAATTGAGTCCTGACAAATACGACCTGACCATTACAGATGCCAACAGTTGTCAGTTGAT
>JBCCSZ010000234.1:0-12743 GCA_039199225.1 Bacteroidota bacterium | reverse complement strand
GTGATACAAAGCCTCCAAGCCGAAGGCATTTGTTTCCAGTACGACAAGAAAGAAGATGAAGCAGCCTTTGGCATTGGTCCAATTGATTTGGAAGTCAAGCAGGGCGAAATCCTGTTCATCATTGGTGGTAATGGCAGCGGTAAAACAACCCTGGCAAAAATGCTGACTGGCTTGTACCAACCAGATAAAGGCGCATTGAAAATAAATGGCGAAACGGTTAGTAACCACGAGTTGAGCGAATATTTTTCTACCGTTTTCAGCCCGGCTCACCTCTTTGAAAAATTATATGATATAGACTACGAAGCTAAAAAAGAAGCGGCAGATGAATACCTGAAAAAACTGCAGCTTGACAATAAAGTGACTATTAAAGAAAACAAATACAACACCATTGATCTGTCTGGTGGACAACGCAAGAGACTGGCCTTGCTACAGTGTTACATGGAAGATTCTCCCATCTATTTATTCGACGAATGGGCTGCGGATCAAGACCCGAGCTATCGGAACTTTTTCTACCGCAAACTACTGCCCGAAATGAAAGCACAAGGTAAAATTGTTATTGCGATCACCCACGACGATCACTATTTCGATGTGGCCGATAAGGTTATGGAAATGAAGTATGGACACCTCAGTTTGTATTCCGTAGAAGATTCTCTTGCCTTTTTATCGACGGCCAATAAGGTTGCTTAATAATTTGCATTAAATAATTTCTCAAACTTTTAAAGACATGAAAAATCACACAATGGGCTGGAAGAGCAAAGTGTTAGCCCTTTTAATCCCACTTGTATTGGCGTATGCTCCAAATTCATTCGCTCAAAGCCAATCGACGATCCAAATCAATGGAGAATCAATGCGAGCAGACTTATTCGATCAACAGATAGAATACATGATGGATTTTGAGGGTATTCCTGGTGTCTCGCTCGCCATTATTGACAACGACAAAGTGACTTACGCCCGAAATTTTGGTTATAAGCGAATAGATACAAAGGAAAAAATGGACGATGCTTCGGTTTTTGAGGCAGCCTCCCTGTCAAAAGCATTTCTCGTTTATGTGGTACACAAGTTGGTCGACGATGGAAAGTTGGACCTCGACAAACCCATGCACGAATACCTAGATTATCCAGAATTAAAGCACGACCCTCGCTACAAACAGGTCACTTCCCGCATGGTACTAAGCCATTCCTCTGGCCTTGAGAACTGGCGCTACTTTTACAACCCGGATACCCTAGAATTCATCAGTAATCCCGGAGAGCGCTTTGTTTATTCGGGCGAAGGTTATGAGTACCTGGCAAAGATAGCAGCCAAAATATTGGGTAAAAGTCAGGATGAATACATCAACGAGATGGTTATCCAACCCCTGAAATTGGAACACACATTCGTAAAGTATGAAGAGTCAAAGCCCATGAATTTTGTGATGGGTCACTACGGAAGTGGCGATGTGAAAACCGACAAGTGGAAAAATGAAAATCTAAGTGCGGCCTCTGGTTATCATCTGACGGCAGGAGACTATGCTCGCTTGATCACACACATCTTTAAGCCTGGTGGTTTATCGGCCGATCGACACAAAGAACTCCTTGCTCCTTTGACGAAATTGCATGGGGAGAATCGTTATTACGGACCGGGTTTCGATGTTCAGTATCAGCCCAATGATACTTTGGTTGGACATGGTGGACACAATCCTGGTTTTACGAATTTCTTCATGTACTCTACAGTCAGTAGAAAAGGCTTTGTATTGCTTACCAATAGCGATAGAGGTCTGTCACTGATGAAGAGCATCAATGATATGACGACCAAATTCGACTTGGACGAATTCTTCAAGGATTTCCACGCCGAGCAACATCCTGGCCGTGTGAGCAGTTGGCTGAAAACTTATCGAGACAGCGGAGGCAATGCTTTATTTGAGGCGTTGGAAAAAGATAAGGAATTCATAACAGAAAATAATCTGAATGAACTAGGTGAAATATTTTTCAATATCGGTCTTACCGTTTCGTTGGACCTGTTGGAAAAAAGCATTGAGCTGTTTCCTGAGTCTGGATACGCCTATTTCTTGCTGGGAACCAATTGCGAAATTATGAAGGACTTCCGCAGAGCTTCTGAGTACTACCAAAAGGCGATGGATTACAATTTTGTTTTTGCACCCGTATTTAAAAACAAACAGGACTGTGACCATATCTTGGCCAATCTTGAAAAAGACCAACACGACAATGTGAAGATCATCCAAAAAGGCGAAAAAATTGAAGCCGAAGATTTCAATGCCATGGAAGGTTTGGTTACGCTGGTGGATGCGTCTAAAGAGATCGGTAGAAAAATCGCTTACAACAATAAAGGGAATTGGGTAGAGTACAAAATCAGTGTTCCCGAAACAACAACTTATCAATTTCATTTTCGGGTTGCTTCCAACAGTTGGAAAGGCAACGAATTGCAATTCATCGCTGATGGAGAAGTACTGTCCAATATGAAATTTGAAAAGACGGGTGGATGGGATACCTGGAAAACCGTTTCTACAGAACTGCCTTTGAAAGCTGGTGAAAATACCTTGCGCATCCAAACCATATACGGTGTGTACGATATGAACTGGTTCAAAATTGAATAAAAAATAATCTTCTTACCATTTATAAAAACTGGAAACATGATGCATCAAACCGTCATAGAACACGATGTTCTGCCTGCCATCCTGGAAGTAGACAACCTCTCTCCGCAGGATTTCAAGACGTTTTTCAAAGAACAAAAAGCAACCATCGACGGCATACTGAAGGATGTCGGTGCCGTTAAGTTTCGAGGGGTCCAAATTGATTCATTGGACGACTTTCAGGAGATTGTCGATGGCATCTCTGCCAAGTTTTTGAGCTACATCGATGGCAATTCTCCTCGTACCAAACTCACTGGAAATGTATACACTTCTACGGAGTACGACAAGAGCCAAAAAATTACCATGCACAATGAGCTGTCCTACTCTGCCAAGTGGCCCAGCCGAATTTACTTCAGTTGTATACAGCCATCTGAAACCGGCGGCGAAACACTGCTGGCCGATAGCCGCATCATATTGGAAGTGATGAACGACGACATCGTTGAGGAAGTACAACGAAAAGGAATTACATATATTCGAAATCTGCACGGCGGCATGGGACTTGGCCCAAGCTGGCAGGATACTTTTGAGACTGAAAGCAAAGACGAATTGGAGGCTTACTGCAAATCCTATAACATCCAATACAAGTGGCGGGAAAACGATGGCCTTCAATTGATACAACCCAGCAAGGGAATCATCAGACACGATAAGACCAATGAATTGCTTTGGTTCAATCAGATCGATCAATTTCATCCTTCGCATCTGGGAGAAGAACTCTATGGAATCATGCAATCCATGTACGAATCTGCTGCCGACTTTCCAATGTATGTACAATTTGGAGATGGTACGCCCATCGAAGAGGCAATGGTCAAAGAAATCCTCGATACCATCGAAACGGTGACCATCGCACCAAAGTGGGAACGCAACGAATTCTTGGTGCTGGACAATGTCTTGATTGCCCATGGACGGAATTCGTACACCGGAGATCGGAGGGTCCTGGTGTCGATGTCAAACTGACATTCAATCAAAAAACCACTGTCATATGCATGCTTTAGAAATGGATATAGAGAAAGAAGTAGTGATCGGTATTGTTGGCGGTATGGGACCCCAGGCAGGGGCGACTCTTTTCAACTACATCATGCAACATACCGATGCCGGAACAGACCAGGAGCACCTTTCTGTGGTCCTGATGTCGCTCCCGAAACACATCGCCGATCGGACGGCATTTCTGGAAGGTAAGGTGGCAGTTAATCCGGCCGTTCACATCGCCAAGATCATCCTGGACCTCGAATTTCTTGGCGCACAGGTGATCGGGATAGCCTGCAATACGGCACATAGTCCACGGATTTACAATTGCATCATGGAGGAGCTGTACCGAAACAACAGCCTGGTGAAACTGATTCATATGCCAGAAGCTACCTGCCACTACCTCAAAGAAAATTACAAGTGGGTTCGTCGAGTTGGACTCATGAGCAGCAACGGAACATACAATTCAAATATCTACAAGGATACCTTACAAGAGATGGGCTTCGAAGTTGTATTGCCCGACTTTTTGTTCCAAAACGACATCATTCATCGAATGATTTACGATCCGAAGTTTGGTATAAAAGCCAATACAAAAGGGGTGACCAAACAAGTTCATCGATTGCTGGAAGAGGCACTTGCTTTTTTCAAAGCACAGAATACAGATGCGATCATACTAGGCTGTACAGAGCTGTCTATGATCAAAGACGAAAAACAGACCGATCAGATTTTATTGATCGACTCGACCGAAGTGCTGGCCAAAGCACTTATTAAAGAATCAAATGTTGAGATCATTTCGCCCATCCCCGTTCTGGGGGTCAAGGGAAGTTGAAGCTACTGTCAGATGTTCCTCAAACGCTCCTATCAAAACGATCAGGCAATTGTCATGTACAATTCATGGATCATTTGCAACCCCCAAAGCAAAAAATGGACATCTGCTAAACACGCTCGCACTTCCTAAAACGCGCGAATAACAATTGTACCTGAACACCATTCAATTGTGCCAAACGCTTGTCGATTGGTATGGAATCACAATTTGATAAATGATAAAATTCAAGAAAAATGAACGACAAAATTATCATAGTAGGAGCTGGACTAACGGGTTCGTTACTCGCACTGTACCTGGGCAAAAAAGGTATTCAGGTAGATGTCTTCGACAAGCGTTGCGACATTCGAGATTTCGTCCCGACCAAAAAACGGTCACTGGGTATGTCCCTATCGACCAGAGGGCGCCTGGCGCTGCAAAAAGCGGGTATCATGCACCGCTTGGCACCTACGACCATGCCTAAGTACGGCCGGGCCACGCATGCTATCGATGGGTCCATCAAATATCAAATGTATGGCGATGGGAGCCAATACCTCAGCACCGTCAATCGCAAAACGGTCAATAGCTTATTGATCGCAGGAGCGCAGGAGACAGGCATGGTTCGCTTTCACTTTGAGGAAAAGCTGACAGCGGCAGATCTCGAAGCCAAAAAACTAACATTTGTCAATACACAAAGCGGTCAGGAAAGCGTACAGGAGTACACCCATGTACTCGGTACAGACGGCGCCAACTCCAACCTCCGGAGCTTGTTGTGTGAGCGCGACATTCTGGACTACCAGCGGACCAAGATGAATCACTTCTTCAAGGAAATGGCCATTCCGCCAACCGATGAGGGAGAGTTTGCCCTCAATCCGGAATACGTCCACATTTGGAGTACGCCCGACGCTGTCTTTGTTGCTTTACCAAATATCGATAAGTCTTTTGTATCGACACTTTTCTACAGCAACAAGGAAGATGGCATTCTCAACAAAGTAGTGGATGTGGAAGGTATGCGCCAATACCTGGACACTTATTTGCCGCACCTGAGCAGCATTTCTCCAAAGTTTGCCGAAGACTTTTTCAGCAATCCGGCTTCTGACATCTATGAAGTCAAATGCAACAACTGGAAGTACAAGAACGAAGTGATGTTGATTGGCGACTCGGCCCACGCCTTTGCTCCTTTTTATGCCATGGGAATGAATACTTGCTTTGAAGATTGCCAATTGTTCATCGAATCCCTGGAGCGCTACAGTTTCAACTTTGGCAATGCCATTGAAGATTTCTGTAAAAATCGCAAGAAAGATGTCGATGCCATGCAGTTTCTGACCAATCGCAACTATTTCAATTTGCAGTTTAGCAGCAAGGAGGGCTTTGACATTAAGTGGAAAATCGAGCGCAAGTTGTGGAACAAATATCCCGATGTATTGATGCCGGAATATTTAATGGTTGCCTTTACCCAAATTCCTTTTGCAGAGGTTGTAGCCATTGCCGAACGCAACAAGGCAATCGTCGAGGAATTGTACGAACGTTACCAAAGTTTGCTGCGTACCAACAACCGCCTGGGCATCAAAGAATTTATCGAACTACCGGAGGTCAGGTCCATGTTGGCAGGCCGAACTTCCCTCATGTCTCCACGAAAAGAAATGGCATACGCTCGTCAGTTTAGCGGCTACTAAAGAAAAGAAGGGATCGAACTCTATTTGATAACAGAAAAATGCATCAGCGGTAATGGAAAAAGGATATAAATACGTAGGTCATTTTATGACGCTACTGATTGCGCTCGTGTTTTTTGCATTCTTCAAAACCTATTTCAATGCAATACCGGGCCTAAGTTCAATGCTCGAAATATTGATTCACTCCCATGCATTCTTCATGATTACCTGGGTGTTGTTACTGATCGTTCAGCCGATACTGATTCTCTACAAGAAAAATAAGCTGCACAAGTTACTGGGAAAGATTACCTACGGTGTTTTTCCGATGGTCATCCTGACTTCCATCGGGATGATGTTTCATGTATACCACCGGGGAATCATCAATGGCTTGGCCATCGCCGACAACCTGAAGAACTTGCTTTTTCCCGTCGTATGTGGCATTATGATGGTATTGTTTTTTGGACTGTCTATTCGCGACATCAAAAACAAAAACATCGGTGGACACATGCGGTACATGGTTGCACTGGCCATCATTCTACTCGATCAGACAATTACCCGCATTGGGATTTTCTGGTTTGATATTCCTTTTCCAAACGTCATGTTTTTTACCTACGGCATTACTGATTTTATCCTACTGGCACTCATTTTATACGATGTACTCTACAAGCGCGATTACCGACCTTACTTACTGGCCTTGGGGTGCTTTTTGCTATACCATGCTTCCTTCTGCGTTTTGTACCGCGATCTCCTAAAGCCTTAAAGAAATTTGAGGAAGCAAACCTTTATTGTAGCCCAACGAAGCCCCATACCCCTTGCATCAGAAAGGAAGGCAGACTTTGAAAATTGATAAGTCTGCCTTTATACTATTAACTCTAAATACTTAAAATATCGGAACAATGATAAGGATCAAGAATCTGGAAAAAATTTATTCAACAGAAGACATAGAAACAACTGCTGTCAACAAGATCAATATCAATATTGAGCGCGGAGAGTTCATCGCCATTATGGGGCCTTCGGGCTGTGGGAAATCTTCCCTGCTGAATATTCTGGGAATGTTGGACCGCGCCTCCGCCGGAGAATACTGGTTTGGAGATGAGGAAGTATCCAATTACTCCGAATCGGAAAGGTCTCGCTTGAGAAAGGGAAACATCGGTTTTGTCTTTCAAAGCTTTAACCTGATTGATGAGTTGTCTGTCTATCAAAATGTGGAATTGCCCCTGTCTTACGTCCGAATGCCGAAGGCGGAGCGACGGGAAAAAATCGAGGCGGCACTGGCGCGCATGCAAATCATTCATCGCAAAGACCACCATCCGCCGCAATTGTCGGGTGGACAGCAGCAGCGCGTAGCCATCGCACGGGCCATCGTCACCAACCCAAAGGTGATCTTGGCAGATGAGCCCACCGGAAATCTCGATTCTGCCAATGGCAAACAAGTCATGGAACTACTGGCCGAACTCAACCGCCAAGGAACAACCATCATCATGGTTACCCACTCAGACAAAGACGCCCAGTATGCCAATCGGATCATCAATCTGTTTGATGGCAAAGTGGTAACCGAAAAAATCAACAGCCCCTTCAAAGTGGTGGGTTGAGGACCACGGACAAGTCATCGAACACCAGGAAGGCGGATGCCGAAAAGCCTGAGACAATAGAGTAGGCTTCACACAAAACAGACAACGCCATGGATAAAGCCGACGCAAGAAGACGGTCATTTCGCCAAAGCTACAGGATCAATTTAACATTAGTCAAACAGGGCGCTGTTTTGAACATCTGTAGAGCTTCCGACCGTAGCAGCGAAAAGTCTGAGACAAGGGCGCACAGCAGACACGATCAATGGGCCGCACCGGGCGAAGATCACGAACCGATGCTGAACGGCCCAATGCACAACGAAATCCAATGAGGAAGATGGCTGGTGGTTCCATCGATCCGCCAACTTCCGATATGCCGATAGGTAAATAGAGTTATACAGCATCGGGCCGTTTGTGTCCGATGCTTTTTGCTCTGTTCAACTACTGGCCATAACACAACATTGTATAAGCTCCAAAATTGAGAAATAGTCGTTTTTGAATCGGAAAGCCTTCTGGGAATTGTATTTCCCGGAGGGCTTTTTTGTTGGTCTTTGCACCAGAACCATGCATTACTACGTCTCTGTAAAGCTGGATTTTCAGACAAAATCATCCAAATTTGCTTTCATTCACCACAACTTGGCTTATATTTGATGCTTTACCGCTTTCTTCCGAACCCTATCTGAATACCATTGATTGGTCAGCTTGTTCCACTAACTGATTTTTAAGCAAAACATTAGCACCTAACACCCTTTAGCACAATCACTATGTTAAGCATCCGGTCTGTATTGGCATTCGCCATCTCTTTTTTGCTGTTCGTTGCAATATCTCAGGCACAAAATGCCGTAGACATTCAGGTCTTTCCGACTTATCGACAATTGTTTCCCCGTGATTTGGCAACCAACATGGGGCAGGCTAAGGCCGAAGGCTCTGTCGCTGCCTCTTCTGGCTATGTGGCCATGAAGTTGTCGCTCTATCGCAACAATGAGCTTTACAGTGTCCAAACGATCGATCTGTCTTACACAGAGAATCGGGCGGATTTCCAATTTACTGTAGACATTCCCGCTGAATTGGCTTCCTTCCGCTTAGAGCTGGCTGGACTGAATGGTGCTTTTGAAACGCCCATTGCCTCGGCAGATGAACTGGTCGCCGGGGAGGTATTCATCATCAATGGTCAATCCAATGCCATTGCAGGTGCCGGAATGCATCCCAACGACTATGATTTGTATGCGCGCTCTTACAGCAGTGGGCTGGGCTGGGAGCTGATGAATCGGACCTTCCCAGGATTGTGGGGTGGCCGTCTGGCGAAATCCATGATTACCGAATTGGGGATGCCTGTGGCGATTTTCAATGAGGCAGAGGGAGGAAAAGAAATCTTACATTTTCTCAAGGACGATGCCAATCCAGAAGCGGGTAATTATGGTAAGATGAGGCGGCGTTTGGAAGCTGCCGGAGTGGCCGACCGCATCAGGGCCGTGCTTTGGTACCAGGGCGAGACCGACGGCTGGTTGACGACTTTGGAGGAATACAAAACGCGGTTCAAAGATTTATACGACGATTGGATGGCAGACTATCGCTGGCCAAGGGTGTACCTCTTTCAGGTGCGCTACCAGATGTGCGGCCATCCTTCGCCTGCCATTATGGAGGCCCAGCGCCAATTGGCGCGTGAATTGGATCAGGTGGAAATTATGTCGACGACCAAAGCAACGACGGATGCCAGTGTTCGTTGCCACTTTGAATATCTTGGTGGGCATGACAAGCTCGGCAACCAGCTTTATGCTCTGATGGCCAGCCAGATGTACGGCCAGCCGTCCTTTGATGTCGCTCCGGCTGATGTCGGCAAAATTACCTTTGTCGAGCCAGATTTGTTGGAGCTGGAAATGACTTCGGTCGATGGGGAATTATTGGTGGAAGGATGGCCTTGGTCGGATTTTGCCTTGGAAGGTGGCAATGTGTCTATCAGTGATGGTTGGACAGATGGCCATAAAATCTACTTGCAATTGTCAGCTGTTCCACATGACTACACTGGACTGTCTTACTATGGCCATGCCGACAATGCAGAGCGATGGATTGTCAACAGTCGGGATGTGGGCCTTTTGAATTTTTGGAACCATCCGATTTGCAACGATTGCGAGCAGCCACAACCTTCTGCAGACATTGAGTTGTCCCTTAGTGCCGATCGAACCGATGACCTGCAAGTCGACGATGTCGTACAACTCCAACTGCAACTGAGCAACAAAGGCCCGGAAGTAGCAACGAATCTGAGCGTCAAAACGATCCTGCCCGATTACATCAGCATTTCGACAGACGATCCCAACTACGCCACTGCTGCCAACACCTGGTCGGTAGCGCAGCTTGCAGTGGATGCCTCCATTCAGCTGACCCTAGAGGCCCGCATTCATCAACTGGACAATGCTTTTACCATAGGCGCCGAACTTGCGACGGCTGATTTGCCAGACCCCGATTCGTCTCCTGGCAATTTCGATGGCCAATCTGTCAATGAAGACGACGAGGCACAGTTGACTTTTTCTCCCAAACCAACCGCCGATGATAAAACAGACCTATCGCTCAGCATTCGAGCAGATCGCCAGAACTTTGAAATTTATGAATTCATAGACCTTGAAATCGTTCTGCAGAACAGCAGTGCGAAGGATGCAGACAATGTCCAGGTAGCAGCCAAACTTCCAGAGGGGTTGGCCTTTACCGAGAGTGAAATTTCTCAGGGAACCTATGCTGATTGGGATGGCCTATGGCGGCTTGGTAAGGTGGTAGCTGGCAGTACACAAACATTGAAATTGCGCTTGTTTACCTTGCAAGAAGAGCAGATTTCTTTTTATACGCAAGTTGTACAGCAAGATACAGAAGACAAAGATTCTGCTCCTGGCAATGGTGTGCAAGGGCAGGTGATCGAAGACGACGAAGCCGTGCTTATCCTTACGCCTGGTCCTGGCGAAATTGACCGGACGCCTCCGCTGGCTGTTTTAACGAGCAGCCAATCGACTGTTTTGGAAGCCTTTACAGTTGCAATTCGTTTTTCGGAAGCCATCCAAGGACTTGAAATCGAGGACTTTGCCATTGAAAATGGATCCATCGAAAACCTCAATGGGAGTGGACAAAACTACAGCTTGCAGGTATTGCCTAGAGAAGCGGGCTTGGTCAAGTTGCGATTGTTGAGTGGAAAAGTGATGGATTTGGAAGGTAATGTCAATCCTGTATCGAATGAATTGATCGTCCGTTTCGAGCCGATAGAAGGCGACTTTGTGGATTTGGAGTTGTCGCTAGAAGCAGATGAGACGGTATTTGAAATATTTGATTTTGTAGTATTTGAGCTGAAGGTGGAGAACAAAGGCAATATTGCGGCCAAAGACCTGCTCATCGATTTTCCCTTCCCAGAGGATTTTGTTTTTACTGAAAAATCAGAAACCCTCGGCGATTACAACGATTGGTTGCAGGAATGGGCCATTGATGAATTGGGGGCAGGGGAGGAGGCAACCTTGAGCTTGACGCTCTTTTCGCTTAAGGAGGACGGTCCGCGTAAGGCATTTGCACAGCTTGTGGCGTCTTCCCCTTTGGATTGGGATGCAATGCCGGACAACGATCAAGATCAAACAGCGGATGAAGACGATGAGGCGCTCGTTGACTTGCAGCCGTTGCGATCGTCTGCCAACCAAAGGCAATCTACCCAAAGCCAATCTTCTGCTTCGACGGCTTCCTTGCAAATTGCTCCCAATCCGGTGTCGAGTCGCTTGTGGGTACAATGGCAAAGCGATGCGTCTGCAAAGGCCGAAATACACATCCATGCCGCCACTGGTCAGCGGGTTTTTTCAAGGTCGCTGTCATCGGCCGCAGGTCAAAACCAGCTGGATATTACCCTGGCAGACTTACCTGCAGGAGTCTATTTTATCAGCTTGACAGACGGAGCCTCTAACCCTCAAATATTAAGCTTTGTAAAGCGATAAAGTTTTTTCAAAGGGGGCGTTCCGGTTTCGCGAAAAGTTTTATTTTCGTGTAGGGAATTAAGCAGCTCGTGGAATTATAGGAACCAATGATTTGCATGAAATCTTTTTCACATAGCTCGTTTAAATAGTTGCGAACTGCTTACAATCTCAAAAATTTATTTCTAACCTAAAACAAATAAAGATATGCGTTGGCAAGGCAGAGAAGGCAGTCAAAATGTTGACGATCGCAGACGCAAGCGGCGTCGGACACAAGCAGGAGCAGGCATTGGAATTGGAACCCTCCTCTTATTAGCATTCGCCCTTTTTACAGGCCAAGACCCCAGCGGCCTCATCGACCAGATTCAGCAACCCGCACCACAACAGTCGGAAGCCTACGTACCCAATGAACAGGAAGATGCATTGGCGCAATTTGTCTCTGTCGTACTCAAAGAAACGGAAGACGTCTGGCACAAACTTTTCCGCGAGCAATTTGGCAAACGCTACGTAGAGCCGACCTTGGTACTCTTCAGCAGCCAGGATCGTTCTGCCTGTGGATTTGCCAGTGCCGCCACCGGCCCCTTCTACTGCCCCGCCGACCAAAGCGTTTACATCGATCTCGATTTCTACCGCCAACTAAAAGATCGCTTCCGAGCGCCCGGTGATTTTGCGATGGCTTATGTGGTAGCCCACGAAGTTGCTCACCACGTACAACACCTCTTAGGCATCACAACGGAGGTCTCTTCCCGTCAGCGCCGCCTACCCAAAGCCCAAGCCAATGAGCTATCTGTTCGACTGGAACTACAAGCCGACTTCCTGGCGGGTGTCTGGGCGCACCACGGTCAAAAAATGAAGCAATTTCTGGAAGAGGGAGACCTCGAAGAAGCCCTAAATGCCGCCCGTGCCATCGGTGACGACCGCCTGCAAATGGAAGCCCAAGGCTATGTTGTCCCCGAAACTTTCACACACGGCACCTCCGAACAGCGCATGAACTGGTTTGTCAAAGGTCTGAAAACCGGCGACCTCAGCGAAGGAGATACTTTTGCTGCAACGAGTTTGTGATTGGGGGTGTGTGATTTAGTGATCTGGTGGTTTTGTGATCTAATGGTTTTGTGATTAGATGCCCGTCAAACGCTAAGATCTTGGGACATGGCGCGATAGCGTGAGCGCTGACGGGTCATAAATCCCCGCCTCGGTAGG
>JBCCSZ010000233.1:0-12816 GCA_039199225.1 Bacteroidota bacterium | reverse complement strand
AGGTCTTCCTCGTTCAGGAATCGACTGATGAGTTGCGCATAGACGCCCCTGATGGTTTCACTGAGAAATTCACCGGTGATGTAGACATAGATATCGGTGATGGCCAACGCGCCATCCGGCATGACTTCCAGCAAGTACTCGTGGTAATTGATCCCATCACTTTGTGAAAAATATCGAAAAATCAGATAGTAGTTGCCAACATCGTCTTGGTAGTAATTGACAAAATTGTAATAGGCCCCTCGCTCGATGTTCTTCAGTACCTGTCCCATGAACTCCTTCATAGCATTCCCTCGTACGAATCCCTTGTTGAAGGATGTCAGGTTCTCATTGTCCTTTTTGTGAAAAAGGATGCCTGAAAGAAAGATGGAATCATTGAAGTTTCTCAGAAAATAGCCTAAGCTGTTTTGGCCAAAGGTCGTTTCCAACGAATCAGCGATTTGCCAAGCAATAGTATCTTGCGCTGCTTGTGCCGACATCTGGAAAGGCAACCACACCAGTGCTGCAAGGATAAAAATTCTTTTCATAGACTTACTTATATGGCTAGACACTTTTTAGCCGTACGACTTATGCGTCATACAAAATCCCTACCTTTCTACCGATGGCTGTTCAATACAAAGTCAACGATTGACTATCCCCAACAATTTCTAGGTCTTTCTCTTTTTCTTCTTTGCGGCTGGAAACAGTACGTTATTGAGTATCAGGCGGTAGCCAGGAGAATTGGGATGCAGGTTCAGGTCGGTCTCCGGATCATTGACAAAGTGGCGGTAGTCTTCCGGATCATGCCCCCCATAAAAAGTCCAAAACCCTTTACCAACGACACCATGAACATAGCGAACTTCTGAAGCCGGCTTATTTTCGCCCAGAATCAGGACATTCGACTTCAGATGGCGCTTCATAAAAGCTGTAGTCTGCCCCATAAAGCCCTTCACAGTTCGGGTGTGACTCTGGGTCAACATGGTCGGAACCGGGTCCCACTTGGCTGAAAAATCAAACAAGGTAAAATAATCCTGCTCCGGATTGACCTTGCGCCCCATGTTGTGATCGATGGTCGAGAATTCGTAAACCAGTGGATTTTTCATCAATTTGAAATCCTTGAAAGCAAAGGTATTGTCGTAATTGAGCTTTGATTCAGCCGTAGGGTCGGAAGGATCGCCATCGTACATATGGTCACAAATATCCAGTCCATCAGCGGCCAGCGCAATATCATAGGTATCCGTAGCTGAACACATGGCAAACATAAATCCGCCGCCAACCACATATTCCCTGATGCGTTTCACAACAGCCAATTTGAGCTGAGACACCTTTTCGAAGCCATGAGAAGAAGCCAGTGCTTCCATTCTTTTAACATTCTCCTTGTACCAGGGGTAATTGTGGTACATTCGAAAAAACCGACCATACTGGCCCGTAAAATCCTCGTGGTGAAGGTGCAGCCAATCGTACTGCGCCAACTTGTCGTCCAACACCTCGGAGTCGTAGACGGTTTCGTAGGGAATCTCGGCATAGGTCAGCACCAAAGTAACAGCATCATCCCAGGGTTGGATTTTTTCTCCCTTGGAGTTAAATTCTGGAGTGTAAACGGCAATCTTGGGCGCCACTTCCAGTTTGATGACATCCTGGTTGACTTCCGGATTCGCAATATCTCCTTGTATTTTAGCAAACTGCGCATCGGGAATCACCTCGTAGCTGACGCCGCGTGTCAAGCATTCTTTCTCAAAGACAGAATTGTGGCGAAAGGCGAAAGTCCCTCCGCGATAATTGAGCAACCAAAAAGCCTCTGCCCCATTGTTGAGCACCCAATACGTAATTCCATAGGCTTTAAGATGGTTTTTTTGACGTTCATCCATCGGCAGCATAACATAAGCTGCCTGCAACTGGCTAATACCTATCAGCAAAAGCACCAAAAGAATAATACCTCTCCTCATTTGATTGTATTTGTATTTTGAGAAACACTTTGTGTTTGTAAACGTTCGAAGAATTAGTCTTGCTTGCAGTGGTCTCGTTTATAGCATTCTTACGTTTGTGCAAAGCAACTAGATCACTTATACTAACGAGAAAAATCGAAAAAGGATTGCCAAATGTCGATCCAAGTGTACAAAATGCACGCAAGGTTCCACATTTAGCAGTGGTGGTGGCATCATATGAATACTTTTGTTAATTTGCGTGGCGTTAAAATTTAAACCTCTATCCATTGGAAAGTCTTAGTTTTCAATATCCTACCTGGTACATCCTACTTTGCCTGGCATTGGGCGCGGCCTATGCTGCCATTTTGTATTTTAGGGACCAGACCTTTAAGGAACAGGCTACTTATTTTACTGGCCTGCTGGCAGCCATCCGCTTTTTAGCGGTCAGTTTCATCGCCATTCTGCTGCTTTCACCGCTTTTGAAGTCCATTGTCACAGAAACCAAGAAGCCCATCGTAGTGCTGGCACAAGATCATTCGGAATCCATCGGTGCAGAATTGCCAGCAGAGAAGCTTCAGCAATACCAAAGCGAATTTGAGACGCTCCGTAAGGATTTATCTGGTGAGTATGAGCTCAAGCAGTACGCCTTTGGAGACAAGGTTCGGGAAGGTATCGACTTCGATTTCAAGGATAAGGTGAGCAACCTATCCGATATGCTGCAATCGCTGTACGATCTGTATAGCAATCAAAACCTCGGAGCAGTCATTCTGGCAACGGATGGCATTTACAACGAAGGCAGCAATCCCATTTATACCGGAAGTCAACTCAATGCCCCCATCTACACCGTTGCACTGGGCGATACAACTCCCAAGCGCGACCTGACCATTAAGCGCATCTTTCACAATAAGATAGCCTATCTGGGCGATAAATTCAGCGTACAAATCGATGTGGACGCACAAAACTGCGATGGCTCGCAGACCAACCTGTTCGTTTCCAAGGTAGTAGACGGCAAAACCCAGCGTTTGCAGCAGTTTCCCATCGCCATCAATCGAAAGAGCTTTTTCACTACCCAAGAGGTCATCTTAGACGCCAACACCAGCGGCGTGCAACGCTATCGCTTTTCTCTGGGAAAGGTGGACAACGAAGTGACTACGGCGAACAACAGCCGGGACATTTTTGTCGATGTATTGGATGCCCGCCAGAAAATATTGTTACTCGCCAACTCCCCACATCCCGACCTGACCGCCATCAAACAGGCCATCCTGACCAACAAAAACTATCAGGTCACCACAGCCTATGCGGATAAGTTTCAAGGAGACTTGGCTGCCTTCGATTTCGCCATTCTCCATCAGCTACCCAGCAAAAGCAACAATGCGGCTTCGCTGCTGCAAAAGCTGAACGACCGAAAATTGCCCCGCTTGTTTGTGCTAGGTACGCAAAGTAACTTTCCCCAATTCAGCAAGGCCCAGTCGCTCATCAATGTAAGTGCCGACGGCCGAAACACCAATGATGTAGAAGCCAAGGTAGCTGGCAACTTCAGCCTGTTCAACCTCAGCGACGAACTGAAGCAGGAATTGCCACGCTTCGCGCCCCTCCTGGCTCCCTTCGGCGAATTCAAAGAGAGCGCCAACGCCCAAATTCTGCTGTACCAACGCATCGGCAAGATCGAAACGCAATACCCTTTGCTCCTTTTTGGCGAAGAAAACAACACCAAGGTCGGTGTGATCTGTGCAGAAGGCATCTGGAAATGGCGACTGTTCGATTTCTTACAGCACGACAACCACAATATTTTTGACGAGCTCATCGGAAAAAGTGTCCAGTACTTGAGCCTGAAAGAAGATAAACGCAGGTTTAGGGTGAGCATCAACAAAAATATTTTCAACGAAAATGAACCCATCATCTTCGATGCAGAGCTATACAACGAAAGCTACGAGCTGATCAACGAACCAGACGTCAGCCTTGTCATCACCAACAGCGAAGGCAAGGACTTCAACTTCGTATTCAACAAAAATGGCAGCGCTTATCGGCTGGACGCTGGCTACTTCCCCGTCGGCAATTACAAATTTCGTGGCTTGGTCAATACCAATGGCAATCAGCTCAATTACAATGGCCAATTCAGTGTACAACCCATCCAACTGGAAGTATTCGAAACGACTGCCAACCACGGACTGCTCAAACTGCTCAGCGAAAAATACGGTGGCGAACTACTATATCCCGCCCAATTGAGCAGCCTCAGCGGCCGAATCAAAGAAAAAGGCACCGTGAAACCCGTCGTCTACCAAACATCCAAAACCCGTTCGGTCATCAACCTGCGCTGGTTGTTCTTCCTCCTCCTGGGCCTACTAACATTGGAATGGGTCCTAAGACGATATTTCGGAGGCTACTAATCCCAACCAAATCACCAGATCAAAAATCACAAAACCACCAGATCACCAAATCACAAAACCACCAGATCACCAAATCATAAAACCACCAGATCACAAGAACCCCTCAATGACAATAAATCCTTTATATTTGCAGATCGGTTAGCAGGCCCTTACGAATTGGAGATGGGCTTTTTAAAAACCTTCATTATGGACCACAGAAAAATTCTACTCGCTAGTTTGTTAATCCTCGGCTTTCTTTCCAGTTGTGTTTCCTCCAAAAAATATGAAGCACTTCGGACAGAGAATGCCAGGGCAAGAATCGAAAGGGACTCCATCCGGAGGGTTCTAGACAAAAACCGGCATGTACAATACGACCTTCAAAGAGCGGAAGCCAAAACAGAAGAGCAGCAACAGCAATTCGATGCCCTCAAGGAGAATTTCACAGCTTTGAAAGGCAACTACAAGGACCTTTTGGATCGCTACGACGAGTTGATTTTTCAAAACCAGACCCTCTTAGCTTCTTCTTCTGAGGAGGTTCAAATCCTAAATGAAGAGTTGACGGCTAAGCAATTGGAATTGGATAAAAAGGCCCGGAAGCTACGCGATCTTGAAATTGCACTACAGCAAAAGGAAGGAATTCTTAACGACCTGGATAAAAACTTAGAGAACAACGGCAACAGCAATGAGGCAGAAGCCAGCGCACAATGTGAACAGCAGCTGAATCAGTTGACGGCATTGCTGCAAGCCAAGGATGCGAGTCTGTCGACCCTTCGCAGCCGCATCAACCAAGCGCTACTCGGCTTTTCGGATACCGACTTGAGCGTCAGCGAGTCCAATGGCCGCATTTATGTGACGATGAGCCAAAACCTACTCTTTAAGTCCAACAGCGATCGGCTGGATTGGAAAGGCAAACAGGCACTGCAGAAGCTAGCGACCGTCCTCAAGCGCAATCCTGATATTCAAATCAATGTGGAAGGACATACCGACTCGGATGGCTCTGCCGATCACAACTGGGACCTGAGCGTACGCCGTTCAACAGCCGTTGTCAAGATACTGACCTCCAATGGCCTCGACGCCAAGCGAATTACAGCATCCGGAAGATCGTTTTACTTGCCGGTCGCCTCCAACAGCACAGCCACCGGAAAAGCTAGAAATCGTCGCACAGAAATCATTTTGACACCTAATTTGGATGAATTGTATAAGATAATCAACCAATAAAGTAACGCTTTCCCCCTTTCAGGCGTTTCAATTTCATCTGTAACAGTCCAAAGCTCTTGCTTGAGGATCGTCCACGACGAACATCCTGTATTAAAGAACACTCAAAGTGAGCAATTAACCGTTTTATTTCGGAATGCGAAGCAATGGCCTTTCGTTGCTGAAGCTTGATTTTTAGAGATGAGAATCGCTACATTAATCACCATGATACATATCTGCTGCTGGGGCATCCTCAGCGGCCAAGCACACGAACACAAGTGTGGGCTGGACCATTCGGCTGTCTCCCCCTGGCGTCATACATTTCCTCATACCCTTCCCACTGCCGACCTGCGAGGCGATACCCTCTGCATCATTCCGGTAGTAGTCCACATCGTGTGGCACAGAGACCATCCAGAAGAAAATATTCCCGATTGGCAGGTTGCCTCCCAGATCGACATCCTCAATGAGACCTTTCGCAAACGCAATGAAAACCTAGCAAGGGTACCCAGCGAATTCAGGGATGATGCAGCAGATGTTGGCTTTGAGTTTTGCCTCGTAGCCACCAATCGATTCGTTACGCGATACGATTCCATCGGCAACATCTTTTCGGTGCGGGACAATATGGGTGAAAAGCGGCTTTTTCGTACCGACCTAGGCGGGGCCGATGCCTGGGCCGTCGAAGAATACCTCAACATATGGGTTGCCAATACGGGCTCTGAATTTTTAGGCTTTGGAACACTGCCCGATCCCGATTTTCGCAGTCGCAACCAACTCAGGCCGTATGAAGATGGTATCGTCATCAATCCGCGCCATTTTGGCTATACTTGTTACGAGCCTTATCACCTAGGACGCGTTGTCACACATGAAGTCGGACACTATTTTAACTTGCCACACATCTGGGGCAATCGCCGGGGTTGCGATGTAGACGATGGCATTGCCGACACGCCGCCTCAGTTGGATCGATACGATGCTTGTCCGGACTATCCAGCCATCAGTTGTGCCAGCAGCGATATGTTTATGAACTATATGGACAATACCTGGGATGAATGTCAGATGTTTTTTACCAATGGTCAAAAAGCTCGGATGCGCGAGACGCTGGTCTTGTATCGCACAGAGTTGGCCAATAGCAACAAGTGTGAAGTCATACCGCCCTCCGATGAAAACAGCCTACAATTGCTCCCCAACCCTGCCCATGATGCCGTAGAAATTGTATTCGACTACCCCCAACGGGCCGACATTGTGTTGGAAGTCTTCGATACAGCTGGACGGAGGATTTATGCGGCATCGGGTTGCACGGGCAATGTGGCTTCGCTGCCGACCTTGTATTGGGCAGAAGGCATTTACTTAGTGAGTATTTTCGTAGACGACCAAGTATTCACAGAAAAACTAATGGTCAGGCACGAGTAGTGGCCATGACTCCTTCACCCACACGACCAGTCCAGCGCTTTTTGATTATATTGAGAGGGAAAAACATTCACTCTAAAACATACGACTTAAATACTCCTTCGCATATGTACCGCCTCACATTTTTCCTATTGATATTGCTTTTCGGCCTTAGTTGCTACCCCAGGAAGCGAAACCTTGCCATCAAAGAATTGGGAAAAGTAATGGAGATGCACAAAACAGCTTGCTTCGGAAAATGTCCGGTTTTTGGCCTCATCATTTACGAAAATGGCAAAGCATCTTACGACGGCAGAATGAATACAGACAAGTTGGGCTTTCACACCCGACAGCTGTCCAAAAAAGAATTCAAAGCCATTCGCAAAGCTTTCGATAAAGCCGACCTCTGGCAATACCAAGACGAGTACAGAAGCGACATACACGACCTGCCGTTCATTGGCATTCGATACCACAAAGGCGATAAAAGCAAATACATCAATGGCGATGTTGCCAGGCCCGAGGCCGTCAAAGCCCTAGAAGAGCAAATGGATGCCATTGCACAGGCAGACGGTTGGACATTGATAGAACCCTTGAAGGATGTCCCAACCGACAAGCGGGTCATTCCGGGCGAATTGATCGTCCGCTTCCATCCCGATGCAGACATCCCCGATTGGGTCCACAAAATGGGCGCTTATGGCATTCAGCTCAAGCGCAAGCTCAACAACAGCGGCCGCCTTTGGCTGGTTACTTACGATACCAGTACCAGTAGCCCCGATCTGATTATTTTTCAGCTCACCGAAACCAAGGAGGTACACACCGCCGAGCTCAATAGAAAGTTACAAACTCGATGATCCCACTCCCCTATCTAGGTCAGAACAGATACAAGATCAGTTGGAAGGAGCGCCTGACTGCCTTTGGCATCGTTGGTCTGATTCTCTTTTTAATCACCCTATTCGTTCTGGAAATTCCATTTTTCAGTCGCACCTTCGACGTCAAGATGTTGGTGATTGTCTCACTGCTCATTGGATTGGCGATTGGCCTGGCGATCGGCTATCTCATCCGCACGGTCGTTTACGAGGTCCATGAGCGGTTCGCTGTCATACTCATGGTAGCCATTCCCATGGCCATATTCACACCGACCATCGCCCATCTCAGCAACCGACTTTTACCTAGGGGGGAAGCTCAGAATGTGGAGATCGAATACCTGTCGGCAGAGGCGCGGGTATCGGAGCGTTTTGGCGTACAGAAGGGACAGGAGGTGGAAGTCTCCAAATACATCATTCACTTCCTCCATCGGCAGGAGGTCAAAAAGTTTCAGAGCCATTACCACCCTTTTCCGAAAGCTCAGCGTGGGGACAAGGTCGGGCTACCGGTGCAGAAGGGCCTGTGGGGATTTGAGTTTGTGGCCTTGAGGGAATAGGTTCACCAGCGAATTGTTGGTGCTATTGATGGAAATCAGGCGTTGCACTGATGAATGTCATCTGCTTAGAAATAGCGATTTTGTTTATTTGTATTGAATCTTTAAATCGACTGCAACGGTTGAACCAATCCAAAGCATACTTGGCGTGCATTCAAAAAAAATTAACATGAGATACCTATTTTGTCTTTGCACATTGAGTCTACTATTTTCCTGTACCCATAAGAGTACAAACGATGAGGTAGCAAAATATAAGGCACAATTTCAGCAAGATGAGTTTGAGCTAGAGGGAACCTATCATTGGGACTTTCAGCTAATGGGTGGCACCCAGCATTCCATTCATACCCTTTATGCTGATAGCATCACTTACTCGATGAAGGGCAAAGTCTACAGCACCGAGTATACGATGCAAAAGCTCTCTTTTGACAAGACCAATAATAAGTGGATTGGGCGAGATGAAAACGGCATTATTTACGTCTTATTTTTCAAGGGCAAAACCGACCAGTCTTTGACAATTTACAAACACAAGTGTAAAAAGAATGGACTGCAGGAGGCCCTCGCGTTTGATGTTCCAAAGCCCGATGCAACTGAAGACCACGGCTGGAATATTTATTCATTGGACAAGCCCGACGAAAGGGATGTATTGGCAGTACAGGGCATCTTTAAAAGCGACGCACATACCTTGACACTAGCGGATGGCCAGGTTTCGCTGGACGAACAGTCTTTTTCAAAGTTGAGCTACCACGCAGGCGAAAGAAGGTGGGTCGGCCAGCAAGATTCCACCTACCTACAAGTATTCTTCAAAGATTTTGATGATGGCGAAAAACTATATGTATCAGCAAGTAAACACGAAGATTTGGAAAAAGCCTACCGGATAAAATTCCATGAAGTAGCATTTTTGAAATATGAAAAGCAATAAACAAACCGACTATAACGGGAACGTCACTTTTCAAAGCAAACAACCCAAGTTGGGATAAAGGAAAGGATTTAAATGGTTTTTCGAAAATTTTGTAGCTGTACTTCCTATCTTTAGCGGACCGCTTTTGCTCCACGAGCAATTCATTCTATCGACTTTTGAACATGTCTCTAAAAGATTGGTTCCTAATCATCTTTCTGCTGATCCTCGCTTATTTTCCAATATTCTGGAAGCTAGACAGCCACAGTCTCTACCATTGGGATGAAGCCCGAAATGCACTCAATGCCAATGAGATGTATTTCAATGGCAACTACTTGGTCAGGCATTACATGGGCGCCCCCGATCAATGGGAAACCAAGCCACCTTTACTGACTTGGCTGCAAGTCAGCAGCCTTAAAATAGTTGGCTTCAACGAACTTGCCATCCGCCTTCCCATAGCCCTCTTTGCCCTGGGTACCGTTTTGATGATCTTTTTCTTTTTTCGAAATGTTCTGCAGGAAAGCGCAGCAGGCTTTTTTGCATCCTTAACACTGGTCACAACCAATGGCTACATCCACTATCACGTAGCCCGAAATGGCGACCATGACACCGTGCTCATCTTCTTTCTGGTGGCCCTCTTACTTTCCTTTTACAGATACCTGCAAGAAGATACAATCTTCCGAGGCTTGCTTTGTGGCCTGTTGCTCGCCTTGGCCGTTTTGACTAAAAGCATCGCCGGTCTCTTCTTTTTGCCGGGCCTACTACTCTACACCATCCTCTCGGGCAAACTCCTCCAACTGTGCAAGAGAAAGTCCTTTTACCTGGGCCTAGGATTGTGCATCGGCTTGGTCGCTACTTACTACTTGGCAGCCAATGCAGCCAATCCATCTTATTTGACATGGGTATGGAATAACGAACTACTCCCCCGCTTTTTCAACCTCAATGACGATCCGGAATTTGTCCATCTTTCCGATAAACTATACTACTTCAACATCCTTAAAGGCTCCCACTTTAAGTACTATTTTTGGTTTCTAATCATTCCGCTGTTGCTGCTGTGTTTTCATAAAAAACTGGCCCATAAATCTTTCTATCTTTTGTTGGCCATTACAGCCTTCAGCTTCCTGTTTCTGATCTCGCTGGGGACCAAAAAGGGATGGTATGCCACACCTGCCTATCCACTTCTGGCCATGTTGATTGGAATGGGGCTGGCAGAAAGCATTCGCTTGATAGGACACTATGCTCACCTAAAAATCAAAACAGCCTATTTGTACATCCCAATGGCCCTGCTCTTTTTTGCACTGCCCTATCAACAGATGATTCAAAAAATCGATCAAGACAAAGGCAGTAGTGACAAATATGGCGAGCTACTGGAACATCTGGAAAAAATAGCGCCCACCCAAAAAGCGTATTTCGTGCTTTATCAATGGCGCAATTCGTCCTACTTGTGGTATGAGCAGGTGTATGAGCGCATAAAGGGCTTCGAGCTGGAAAGCTGTGGATTTAGAAATTCGTTGGAAGACTGCCAAGCCATGCCAGAGGTTGGACAACAGGCCATTGTAAGCAGTGCCAAGATGCTCGAAGAGCTGCAAACGGCCTTTCATTGCGACTGCATTGCCTACTTCAACGGCTATCAAGTGTGTACCATAGTTGGAAAGAAATAAGAATTGTGTTTCTTTTGTCCTTTGTTTCGGATGACACCGCAAATTTTATGGAACTGCTACAAAACCACTCTCTACAATCCTACAACACTTTTGGTCTGCCGGCCAGGGCTGCCCATTTTGCGGAAGTTCATTCGGAGAAGGCACTGGTTGAACTGTTGCAAGAAGACATTCGCCCCCTTTTTATCCTGGGCGGTGGGAGCAACATCTTGCTGACCAAGGATTTGCCGGGGCTGGTCATCCGCAATGCCATTGCAGGCAAGGCCATCACAAGGACGTTTCGCCATTGTGTCTATGTGTCCTTTGGCGGTGGGGAAAACTGGCATCAAGCTGTTTTGTGGAGCATCGAGCAAGGTCTTGGCGGCATTGAGAACTTATCGTTGATTCCGGGGACTGTCGGGGCAGCGCCCATTCAAAATATCGGGGCTTATGGCGTGGAGCTGAAAGATGTGTTTGTGCGCTTGGAAGCCATTGATCTGAGCAGTGGTAAAAAGCGCATCTTTCGGAAAAAAGACTGCCATTTCGGCTATCGCGACAGCATCTTCAAACGGGCTGCCAAGGGCCGCTATTGCATCACCCGGGTCGTCTTGCGGCTACAAAAGGCCAGCAGCCATCGCCTCAACACCCGCTATGGGGCCATCCGCCAAACCTTAGCCGAAATGGGCATTGAGCAGGCCAGCATCGCCGACCTCAGCCAGGCCGTCATTCACATCCGATCCAGCAAACTACCCGACCCCGCCAAATTGGGGAATGCTGGTAGCTTTTTCAAAAACCCAGAAATCGCCAAAGCGGATTTTGTGGCATTGCAAGAGCAGTATCCCCAGGTCCCTCACTACCCCATGGACAGTGGGCTGATCAAGGTGCCTGCCGGGTGGCTCATCGAGCAGGCCGGTTGGAAGGGCAAACGCATCGGGGCGGCCGGGAGCCACGCCAAACAAGCGCTGGTACTGGTCAATTACGGAGGGGCCACCGGTAGCGACATCTGGCAATTGGCATTGGACATCATCGCTTCGGTAAAGGCGCAATTCGGCATCGAACTATCTGCCGAGGTCAATGTGATTTGATGCACACTAAAAGTAGCGCGGCGTAACGATTCGGTTGATGTTGTACTGAATCTTATTCTTTTGATTTTTTGGGTACTTAATGCTAAACTTCAGCGCAATTTTTCGCGACTCGTTCGGCCCCAATTGCACATTCCAGGAAACCTCCCCCGTCAGAGGGTCCAATTTTCCATTGCTCAAATTCGTGGGAATGACCACAATGTCCTTGCTCGTAGAAACGGGAATTTGATCCTTTAATTGGATCGCCACTGCCTCACTCTTGTTGTTCTTCAACAGAATTTCATAAGTCAGATTCTCTTTGATGTTGAAGCCAATCAAATTCTTTCGACTCTTGCTGCTGACCTTTTTGCGCGAAACAGAAAAGGAACTTTCTTTTCCCAGTGATAGATCCAGAGTATCGTTGACTTGTTGGGTTTTGAGGTTTGTAAACCCTTGGAATGTATTGTTGTAATAGAGGTTCGCAACTCCGTCAATCAAGCCCAAGCTTTCCCAATCACTGATTCTGGCAATTAGGTAGCCACCACTTTTTATCTTCGGAATGGACAGATTGTAGAACGCCACTTTCTTTTGATAAGAGGTGACATCTATAATATGCGGCATAGCATCAGAAGGAATTCGATGTACATCTTTTAGTTCAAACCTGGTACTCAAATCGTCTATTTCAAGCTCGTCGAAGTCGTCTGACTCGTCCACCTCTTTCGTTCCTTTTTTCCTTTGTGATCTGGCTTTTGATGAAGCGTATCTGCGCTTTGCGTATTGGTTTGAGTTATTTTCCAAGTTCCACACCTCCAGGCTGGGCATGTCAATATCGTCCGAAGAATCAAGAATGGCCAGGGTCATCGGCACACCCTCCCAATCAGTTCCCGTATCGTTGTAAACCTGAGCTTGATATTCTATGTCGATGATTTCTTTGCCTTTCTCCGCCCGGAAAGCATACAAGGGCT
>JBCCSZ010000232.1:0-12841 GCA_039199225.1 Bacteroidota bacterium | reverse complement strand
TTGTTGCAACTTGGGGATTTTTGGGGATCACATTTTTTTCAATCTTGCTTATAAACGACCCGCCACCTCGTTTTGTCATCCCAATTTGGCTGCGCCTCTTTGAAATAAACGAAATTTTCGATGACCAAATAGTCCATTTCTGTACTCATAAAGCACCGATAAGCGTCATAAGGAGAGCATACAATGGGTTCTCCACGAACATTGAAGCTGGTATTGACCAACAGCCCATAATCCGTTTGTCGCTTGAATTCCTCTATCAAAGACCAATAACGAAAATTTGTTTCCCGATGTACCGTCTGAACCCTTGCCGTATAATCAAGATGCGTAACAGATGGTACATCGCTACGACAGTGGTAGAGCTTTTCATTCAACGATAATTGAGCGTAATTCTTTGGCCGTTCGGTTCGGCGGCACTCTTTGACTGCAGACACAAAAAGCATGTAGGGAGAATCTGCCTGTAACTCAAAATAGTCGCCGGCACACTCCGCCAAAACGGAAGGAGCAAACGGCCTAAAACTTTCTCGGTACTTGATCTTGAGGTTGAGCTTGCGTTGCATCTTCGGATCGCGAGCGTCTCCCAAAATGCTTCTATTGCCCAACGCCCGCGGCCCAAACTCCATTCGCCCCTGGAACCAACCGACAATTTTACCCTCTGCAATCTTTGTTGCAACGTACTGAGTCATTTGATCGAAGCGCTCGTAGTGTTTACAAACTGCCTTGACCTTTTTATTCATCGATCGGATTTCTTTATTCGAATAAGAAGGCCCCAGATAGGTGCCAAGCATGCCATCCACTTCCTGCAACACACGCTCCTCTTGATAGTACATATGGCTGATGGCCAGCGCAGCACCCAAAGCCCCGCCGGCGTCGCCAGCAGCTGGCTGCACATATATTCCTTCAAAGATTTTTTCTTCCAGCAGTTTTCCATTGGCTACACAATTCAGTGCCACACCACCTGCCATACACAAATAATCTGCTTCGGTCAGACGCCTGGCCTCTCGTGCCATGCGAAAAACAATCTCCTCTGTAACCTTTTGAATGGCCAAGGCCAAATCGCAATGCACCTGAAGTAGTTCTGATTCTGCTTTTCTTCTGGCCAAACCAAACAGAGCTTCCCACTTCTTATCCTTGGCCATCCTCAATCCGGTCGCATAATCAAAATAGGATTGATCCAACCAAATAGATCCATCCGCTTTTATGTCGACCAAATGGTCTTTTATCTGCTGAATAAAAGTAGCCGTTTGCTCGGAATCAGGATTTCCATAGGGTGCCAAACCCATTAATTTGTATTCGCCAGAGTTGACCTTAAATCCCAGATAATAGGTGAAAGCACTGTACAACAATCCGACAGAATGCGGAAAGGCCATTTCCTTTTTTATCTGTACCTGATTGCCCCGACCAATACCTATCGAAGCAGTACTCCATTCACCCACACCATCGATGGTCAGCACAGCTGCCTCCTCATAGGGCGACGCAAAAAAAGCACTGGCAGCATGGGACAAGTGATGCTCCGAAAAAAGAAGCTTTATCTTTTTCTTGTCATAAGGACCAACCTCTTTTAGCTCATCCAAAATATTTTTTTTCAAAAATATTTTTTCTTTTAACCACACTGGAATTGCTTTCAAAAAGGAAATTAACCCTTTTGGAGCAAAGGCAAAATAGGTTTCCAACAAGCGTTCAAATTTCAAAAATGGCTTGTCGTAAAAAACAATGGCATCCAACTCTTCCAGCGTAAGTCCGCCTTCTTCCAAACAATACCGAATGGATTCCAGGGGAAAATCTTCTGTGTGTTTGATCCTTGTAAATCGCTCTTCCTGAACAGCGGCCACCACTTTACCATCCACAACCAATGCCGCAGCAGCATCGTGATAATATGCAGATATACCCAGGATTTTTTTCATTGATCAGAATAGAATTTTATCTACCAAAGCTTTTCAAAAGAAGCTGGTTCAAATGCTTTATCCACTTCTGTGAAAGTACTCTCAGGAGGATTTTTAAGCTTTAGCGAATTCTTTTTACCAAATAATTTCGACACAAAAGAAAGGGGTGTCAGAATGAGGAAGAATACCAAACTTAGTAAAATATTCGGAACAATCAAGGCCAATACTTTAGCCAACCACATCCAAGCATCACTAATTTTCTCCGTCACCCAATCTGATAGGATGCTGAGACCACCGATGATCACGACCACAAGAAGGGTCCATTCCCATCTGGTAAAATAATAGAGTAATGCAAAGCCTACGCAGATGGCCAAAATATTTTTGGCAGGATTTGTTTTAGTATGATTCACAGATATTTTTTACATCAAAAAATAGTATACACAAAGGGAGCAATCGCACTGCCACCTCCAAATACAATCAACAGTCCAATGATCAGCAATACAACAATCAAAGGAGCCAGCCAATATTTTTTTCGTTCTTTGATAAAATGCCAAAGGTCGATTATCGTGTCCATATCGATTTTTGTTTTAAGGTCAATTTTGAGTCGACTTGTCGAGCAAAGGTCCACCACTGTAAACCAATGATGGGATTCCTAAAATCTGAATAATTTTAAAGTCGTCACCAGATAATTTATCCGGCATTCCAGACTTAAAGCGATTGACAAAATGGCCAATGCGCTGTTCGGGACTTTCCAGCAGGAAAGATACCAATTGTTTGTAAATAGTACCTTCCACAAAGCCGGATGAACCGACAATTGCAACTGGACCGTTGGGTTTGGAAAGCAACTCCTCCGAAAAACTTTTTCTAAATGGAAAAGAAAACTCTCCGGTCAAACAAGAAAAATCAAACAACAAAAATAAGCGATCCACCTCGAGTTCTTCGTACTTGCGAATGTCCACCCGATCGTTTTCCCGCCAGCTCGAAAAGGCACCATGCCCATGGTAGGCAACATTGTGGCAGTCGTAGCGATTGGACCATTGAACGATGTTTTTTTCAAATCGCGCTATTTTTGGATTGGGTCGCTTGTACAAAAAATTTGCATGTTGACGAACAATGCCAATGTCTAGCGGATACTCACTATCATCGTACAGCATCAACTTATGTGGCGAAGGTGGAAGCGCAATGAATCGCTCGACTTTCCGCACATATTGCAACAATGTTTCTTCATTGTCGAACGGCAATCTACCAATCGAAAATCCAATGCGGCTGGAATCCGAAGAGAGCGCATACAGAAAATCACTTGGGACTCTCGTGTATTTCATCATTTGTTTAAAGTAAAAAGTAGGTACCAAGTCCTGCTCACTTTGTTCATTGGCATTGGCATCTCCAACCAAGCAAACCTCCTTGGGTTGTACTTTCCACAAATGTGTTCGGATGGCTTGAGGACTTTTTGTTCCACTGCTGTAGGTATTGTAAATCTCCTGTGTTCCAACGGTTTGTATGCTGGCATCGGGTCGCAAAAATTTGTAAAGAGCCACCAAAGAATCCATTGCCGATTCGAAACGTTGATGATACACCAGCAAAATATCAATTGGCTTTTCCGAAATCTTTGCAAAGGCAGCCTTTTGTACAAGGCAGTCCTGCATGTCACTCTTTTGTTTAACCAATAAACTTACTGGCCTATTGGCAGGAGGATTTTTTTGCGTCAGCCTTTTCATTTCATATCCATCCAAATAGAAATGATAAAAATGCTGGTCGTCGATGTTCCCAAGTTGTAAGTCTTCGATCGAGCTGTAGCAGTAGAAGCTTTGATCGTAATCAATTTGATCAACGTTTACATTTAATTTATAACCTGCCACTCCCAAGTCTCCATTCAATGGTTCGATTTCAAAAATGAGATGCTTCGGATTTTCTTCTGATTTCTGAAAATCCAATTGCATGGAATAACCACCGAATGTTTGTAGGACAGTATCGATTGACTGGTCGTTTAGCCGTATGGAAAATCGATTGGGCCTGCTGATGTAAAAGTTGAGCAACTTCAACTCAATGCTTGGCGTACCCTTGTCGGAAAGGCTACCTATATATATGGTATCTCTGAATCGATTGTCTTTGCGCATCAAGGCCGTCAACCAGTTGTCTGGCCACGGATTTTCCAAGATGGAATGCCGATATATTTTTTTCTCTCGCAACGCATTGCTATCCCACAACTTTAAGGGAGCCAAGGAGGTTGCATCCTCCATTTGTTGCAATTGAAAAACAGCATCTTCAAAACCAATAACGATAAATTTATTTTCCGACTCTACATAATAAGGCTTGTAAACGCCTGCCTGGTGAACAACCCAAACATTGTCCGAATCCTCAAAAGGATTTTCCAAGCGGTACACATCTTTTTCGGCCGTATAAAAAGTGTAGGCATCTGTCTGTGCAAAGCAGAACATCGAATCCAGCAAACAGAGAAATACAATGGCAGAAAAAGTAAATATTTTCTGTTTCGACATTTTGATGGGGTTTAGTAATACTTCACAGCTTTTATTTCCAACCATTGCAAGAACAAGAATCCATCGTAGAACCAAGGTCCTTCCTGATCCATCTTGAGTTTGAATAGGTGTTTAGCTGTAAATGCATTACCAATGTCGTAGCTATGTGGAATTTCAATTTCTCTGCAGAAATTAATTTTGAAACCATACTTCGTCAACAGATTGAGGATGTCCCCCACTTGGCGAGCCTTCAGGCAAAACTGCTCATCCGTTGCTTTGATGGCATATTCGACATATTCGGGATTGTTTGGATTGCGGGGCGCTTGGAAAAGGTCCTTGATGTAAATCAGGCCACCATCTTTCAATACCTTTCGCGCTTCGTGTATGGCTTTGTCAGGATCGTGGGAATGGCAAAGCGATTCAAGATAATAGACCACATCGAAAGAAGCGGCCTCATAGTCCTGGCTGAGGTTGTGAAAATCTCCTCGTCGAACATTGATCTTGCCTTTCAAATCCGACTTTCCAGCCTCAACATTTTCTTTGGCATATTTTACCTGACTATCCGATAGGGTAATCGCCTCTAGGTCCAGATCGAATTTTTTGCACAATCCCATAGCTGGACCACAAATACCACAGCCGGCATCCAGCACCCGCATGCCTTCTTTGAGGTCTAGGTTTTCACCTATGTAAAACATTAAGTCGTCGGGATTCTCGGTTTGAAGTGCCTGGAAGTAATTTCCAAAATCTTCTATGTAAGTGTTGGTCCACTCTTCGTAATAGCGCTCTACATCCACGGGCAGGTTGTGCTCGCTTACTTCTATAGAATTTTCCATAGTATCTCGGTTTAATTGTGTGAAAGAACAATAAGTGCTTACTCTGCAAAAACTTAGCAGAGCAAATACTCCTGTCAGTAGTAAAAATGGCAGAGCCAATCCTTACCAACAGGAATCAATTTTTTTGTTCAAATTAAACCGGATTGTAAGAGACAAAGATCGATAGATTGCTCCTTTGCTTCGTCTCTATTGAAAACCACTTTGAGTCAGAGGCAATCCTTCCAAAGTTAATGACTATTTCATTATAAAGCACATATTCATTCATTAAATCCCTCAAGTTGTAATGAATGAAAGGACTTCATTCTAATATTTGACAATTTTCCGAATAAATGCTTTCTCACCAGATCGTATATATAATAGGTATAGACCGGCGGGTAGCTCGCCAATCGCCAAAGTAGCCATTCGATCTTGCCCACTTTTCATCCACTCTTTCAATCTTCGACCGTTGGCAGAGTTAATCAGCTCGATGTACACAGGCTGTGAGCGAAATGCTTGGGCCGATAAGTCGATAGACAATTGATCGCCGAATAGAGGGTTGGGGAAAAGATGAATCTTCTCCTGAGCAGCTGCCATTGTTTCGACGGAAGTAGTGGCACATGCCTTCAACTGCTGATCCACTTTTGTACGCAAACTGGCGAGGGTAGGAAAAAAGGCCGTACCTGGACATTCCGTAGCACAGCCGTCCCGATGCCCGGTGATGGTATATATGGTCTTGCCTGTTCCCGGATGTAGCTGGGTCTGCAAAGGATCGATGTCTCTGTCGCAAGCCTTCCAACTGAGTAGCTTACTCAAAGCATCCTGAGATTCCTGGCTTGGCATTTCTGTTGTGAAAGTTCCCAACAAACACACACCCATCGTGTTGGAGTTGGCGCCACAGAAATGAGCACCTCTAATGTCATCGCCACGCCCCTGGTAAATTTTTCCATCCGAATCAATCAACCAGTTGTATCCTATATCAGCCCACTCTCGGGTGTTGACATGAAAATCCCAGATGGAACGGACCACTGCCGGCCAGTCATTGCTCGCGTTGGATCCGGCAGAGTGGTGAACGATGAGATGGGTTACCTCCGTTTGCTGGGGCGAAGTTGAAGTCGGACAGCGACCACCAGAACACCATTCGTCTCTTTCTAAAAACTCAGGCAGCGGACAATCACAGCTTCCACGCGCAACAGCGGCTGCTTGTTTGGCCTTGTACGAAGTCGGCCCTGGATCGTAAAAGCGGATCACAATATTTTCCATACTACTATTTGCGCCTGCCTCAAGCACAACCCGCAATTGACAGTAGCGATAAATTTTTTGAAAGAATTGCAACTGTCCTGCAAACTTCTCTACACTCGATTCGCGATGTTCATCCACCTTTATCTGCATGTACTCTTCCTCATCGCTGTTGTTGTACATCCGCAACCATACCTTGCTCCTTTGGCGGTCCCAATGTGGGGCAGACCACGACAGTGAGACGGCTGTAAAGGCAGCCTGCGCCCCGCGGATGGTCGGTACGGACAGAGGCTCGCTGAGAAAAAGCGCAGTTTTGCTGTCATCTTGTGCTTGAAGCAGGCGATTGCTTTTTACCATATTTTGCTTCAGCGCTGCCTGATCCTCCAAGTTGCGGATGTAAATATTTCCACCCTTTTGAGCATACAGACCCACACAGGATAACAAACAAGCCAGCGACAGTGCAGCAAAGCTTTTCATACAGAGCTATTTTAGTTTTTCATTTCCAGCATGTCGCGCAGCGTCGCGCTTGGTCTTTTTATCGAGGTTACGGCGCAGCGCCTCTGTCAAATCAATACCAGTTTGGTTGGCCAAGCAAATAAGAACAAATAGCACATCAGCCATTTCATCGGCCAAGTCAGCGGATGCTGTTGCCTCCTGCTCCTTGGTTTTAAAGGATTGCTCCCCGTAAAGGCGGGCCATGAGGCGAGCCACCTCGCCTACCTCTTCCGTTAGTATGGCTGTATTGGTCAATTCATTGTAGTAACGCACCCCAATGGTCTCGATCCACTGATCGACGATTTGCTGTGCTTCTTGAATGGTCATAGTTATTCTTTATTTTTAGAATCAATGATGATGGTTACTGGGCCGTCGTTCAGCAATGCCACTTTCATGTCTGCCCCAAATTGGCCCGTCTTCACAGACCGAGCAGCTGTCAACGCAAGCTGTTTAACGAAAGACTCATACATCGGAATGGCAAACTCAGGTCGAGCAGCCCGAATGTAGGAAGGTCGATTTCCTTTCTTTGTACTTGCATGCAAGGTGAATTGGCTGACAACAAGCAATTCACCATCGATGTCTTTCACAGAGCGATTCATCACACCTTTTTCATCGTTGAAGACCCGCAGGTTACTGATTTTATGACAAAGCCATTGAATATCTGTTTCCTCATCGGCATTTTCGATACCCAACAAGATCAACAGCCCCTGATCGATTTCAGCCTGTAGGTTACCTTCGATGGTTACCGAAGCTTCCTTTACTCTTTGGATGACAACTCGCATAAAGTATATGGATGTATGTGAATGGGCAACTTGGCCAGCTTTGTAGATGAGGGCAAATTAGCAAAAAATAGGTAAAAGGCAGAAATGTAGTGTTTTAGCAGCTTCCACAGGCCAAAATGTGGCATTTCCACAGTTTTACAATCGGGCTTTCCACTTTTGAGGTATATTTATCCACATTATTATCAACAGAAGGCTTCAAAGTTTGTTTTTCTTAACAGAAGATGTGGAATAAGTGGTGGAAAAGGTAGTAGGATGTCAACACTTACTAATAATCTAGATTTTTCATATTTGTATAATGTAAAGTTTAGGTCAAAATCAGTGGATTTCCGTGTAGTTATCGACACTGTCCACAAAGTTGTTAGTTGTTGAAAACCGAAAAATTACCAATAGAATAACTTATCCACGAATTGTTTATAAACTTGCAAAAGACTGATTATCAATGATTTTTATTGTTGATAAGGATGTGGATAATGCAGGTTGAAATATTGAAAGTGACTTCACAAAATAAACCAGCCTTCTTTTTTCCTCATATTAACATCCCTAATGATGATAAGGGAATTTGAAATTTATTTAAAATAATTATTAATTAACATAGATGTTAGTGGAGAACTTCTGCATGAAGGGCTACCCGTATCTTTGTAGAAATTTTTTCATTCTCGAAAATTTGGTACACATATGAATTCCGAATTGTTGAAATCTGATGTGAAAAAAAATGATGTTCGTCCCTGGTACCACCGATTGTCTCGCTTGCCTTTTTGTAAGGACGATGCCATCGGACGAGCGGTAAAGGTCTGGCTGGCTATTGGTTTGGTAATGATTTTTGTGCAAGTGGTTGTTGGGGGGATTACCCGACTGACCGGCTCGGGCTTGTCGATTACCAAATGGGAGATCGTGACTGGAACGCTTCCTCCTATGAACGCTGCCCAGTGGGAGCATGAATTCGACTTATACAAAGCAACGCCCCAATACAAGAAGATCAACTCCTTGCAGGGCATGGGAATGTCTGAGTTCAAATTTATTTACTTCTGGGAGTACATACATCGCCTCTGGGCGCGTACAATGGGTTTTGTCTTCCTCTTCCCCTTTATGTTCTTTTGGTGGCGTGGAATGTTCTCTAAAGAGCTTGTCAAGCGTTTGAGCGTGGTATTTCTACTGGCGGCGCTTGTGGCGTCCTTTGGGTGGATCATGGTCAAAAGTGGTCTGATCGACCGACCCTGGGTCAATGCCTACAAACTCACCATCCATTTATCGCTGGCCTTGACGCTTTATTCCTATTTGCTGTGGACGACCTTTCGAGCTTTTCAACCTAAGCAATCAGTTATCCACAGTCCAGTGTTGAGAAAGTGGGGAACTGCTCTCTTGGGCGTCACAGCCATACAAATTATACTTGGAGGAATCATGTCTGGTATGAAGGCGGGTGTATTTTACCCTACCTGGCCGGATATGAACGGTGTTTTCCTGCCAGCAGTACTTTTTGATGGTGCAGAGTGGAATGTGAATAACTTTGTGGATTACGACGCTAACCCCTTCACCAATGGCTTGATCCAGGCTTTGCATAGAAATACAGCTTACTTATTGACTATCATGGTGTTGTGGTATGCATTTAAAGTTTTTAAGAACATTAAAAACCAAAGATTAAGACTTTCTACACTACTGTTGGTAAGTATGTTGGTAATACAAGTATTGCTCGGAATCTTTACCATAATCAACTGTAAGGGAATCGTTCCTGTAGGCTTGGGTGTCTTTCACCAAGCAGGGGCCTTAGTGCTGTTAAGCATACTGCTGTACAACCGCTATTTGCTGCGGAGCAGTACGTAATCCACAGTTGTTTATAAGTATGTGGATAACTATGGATGCTAGCTCGGATGAGGTCTTCTAGTTGCTACTTTTGAGTAGGCTGTGCGTACGCCAAATAAGGGTAATGATCTTTATGCCCAGCCATTGATGACCAGCTGTGCATCGATGGAAGGAGGTATTTCTCTAGCATAGAATTGTTTAAATAATTCAGGTATTTGGGCTGCTTCATCTGAAGGTGATAAAGTATATTGGAGTAACGAAAGAAAAATTTTACCTTTGCGGTAAATATTAGACTATATCCAGCTAGATGAACCATATAATAAAGGAAGAAGGTAAGTTCAAATATATTGAGACAGGGGGAGACGGTGAGATACTTTTGTTACTCCACGGCCTTTTCGGGGCCTTGAGCAATTTCGAAGGAATCATCAAACACTTCACCGGTAAGTACAATGTCGTAGTTCCGATGTTGCCCATCTTTGATTTGCCCATTGTCAAAGTCTCTGTTTCTGGTTTGGTGGATCATGTTGTAGAATTTGTAGAATACAAAGACTTCGACAAGGTCAACGTGCTTGGCAATTCACTTGGTGGCCACATTACATTGCTGTATGCACTTGCTTGCCCCGATAAGATCAATACGATCATTTTGACAGGCAGCTCCGGCCTCTTTGAAAACTCCTTGGGTTCTACCTTTCCAAAACGTGGTGATTACGACTTTATCAAGCGGAAAACAGAAGATACCTTCTACAATCCTTCGATTGCTACCAAGGAACTAGTAGATGATGTCTATGGCATTGTCAACGACCGCAATAAGGCCATCCGTGTCATAGCGACTGCCAAGTCTGCTATTCGTCACAACCTCAAGGATAAATTGCATCAAATTAAAGCACCCACGCTTTTGGCTTGGGGCAAGGAGGACAATGTGACGCCTGCCTTTGTAGGGGAGAAGTTTAATGAGCTGATAGACAACTCCAAGCTTGTGCTGTTCGACGAGTGTGGCCATGCGCCCATGATGGAGCTGCCCGATAAGTTCAATGCAGTGTTGGAAAAATTCCTGAGCGAGCATACAGCTCAAAAACTCGTCTGATTCAATTCGGTCAGAGGACCTATCTTTTTTTGATGCCTTGCCTATCTTTGAATCGCCCTTAGCGAAAGAAAAGTAGTTTTACCAGCTTTGAGATATTCAATTGCTAAACTATTGGTAGTTGTATACCATTTGAGCAGTAAAAACAGAAAATGAAATTATCTGAGCGAAGTATCGGAATTTTCGGGCTCTTATCAGTACTGACCTTGGTAACGGCACTCCTGGTTTTTGGTCTATTGAATTCAGATTTTAGTTTTTTGGAAGACTTCATCAGTAAGCTTGGAGCAAAAGGCGAGCCCAATGCCATTTGGTTTAACTTAATCGGATTTGTGGTAGTTGGAATACTGCTTTTTATTTTTGGACTTTCATATGGCAGGCTATTAAAGGATAGATTGTTGTCTGTACTGTTGTCCTTATTTGGATTGGGATTTGCCTTTACTGCAATGCCTGTTGATTTTCAAATTCCTGATTCACCTGTATCTGCCGCACATACTGTTGCAATATGTCTTGGATTGGCATTTTGGCTATTCGGACTCTCTAGACTTGGTTACAATCAAAAATTGAAAAAGAAGATTAGGAATCGAGCAAATTTTACGGCTACCGTTTTGGCCTTGTCAATGATGGGTTTTGTATTTGGCATCTGGTCCATGCCGATTACCCATAGATTGGTCTTTGGAATTGTGTTTGGATGGACCGCCTTAACGTCGATTGAATTGATTTACAAAAAGGAGCTCGACAAACCGGCTGCATAAAGATTGGTTTCACAATGTATCTTGCTCAGTGCTACAAGCAGATTTTTTTTAATTCAATTTTTTCCAGTAAACTACTTTATCATCACCTTCCTTCCAAAAGTCGCGGATTACTGCTTCTTTATTGTAATCCAGTTTATCGTAAAATTCTCTCGTCAATTTGAATTCATCCGTTCTTGATGTATCAACAATTAAAATTCTCTGGCCATTTTCTTTTAGGTGATTTTCTATAAAGCTCATCATTCTTCTGCCTGTCCCTCTTGATTGAATATCCTTTCTAACGCCAATCGCATAGAGATTGTAGGTCCCTTCGGTTAGTTTTTCTGGTGCGCAATATCCGATTGAAATTGGTTTATCATTTTCAGTTTCCGTAAACCATATCTCTTCTGTCTCCGGATTATTTAGGTAATCGGAAATCATGTCATCGAGCATTTCAGATGGAAATAATTCAATGGTATCTAAAACCTCTTTCAAGGCTGGAATGTCATTCCCGTTGACCATTCTTATTTCTTTATTTTTATTCGACATAGCATTTAGAATTCTACTGAAATGTTTCTGTGCTTATCGGCCTGGGGCTAGGCGACGGCGGCCTAACCACTGTTGGTAGCAGTTGTCATTTACTTCCTTCATTTCCATAGAAATTTAATCCATTTCCTTCTGTTTGCTTTTTCGTTATTTGAAGATTGTGAGTTCTGACTTTACTTTCAATTCTAACTTTGTTAAAATAATCTAGGACTATTTTAGCCTTTACAGGATCCTCTGATTTTGTTAATTTACTTAATTCCGATTCAAATGCTATTATAAATAAACTATCATTCCCAAAATCATCAAACATTTTGACTTTGCTCTTAATTCTATTATCTATGTCTTTAGGATTATATTCCTTGTTCAAGTTATCCCATTTATATGTTAGTTCCTGTACTCCTTCGAATAATTCAACCTCTGGATGACTTTCCCAGCTAACATCTTCTTTATTTATTGGACCAGGATAAAATGAATAACTATAAATTACCCTTATTTCATCTTTATCTGAGTTATATTTAAACTCACCATTTACTTCCTGGTTAATGAAAAGCCCCCAGCCATTAACATAAGCAGTAGACAAAATTCGCAATGCAGGTATAACTTCTTCTTGTACTATTCTAAAAAAATAAATAGCTGTTTTATGAATTCCAGAACCACGCTCTTCTAAATGATTTAGATAGAAAATCTTTTGTCCGTCAGGTACTTCAAGAGTTTTAAGAACAACACCCGAATATTGATGCCCAAATTCTTCATTAAATATACAGTTCCATTTATTTTGTAATTTCTTTAAGACAATAACCTTAGTAAAAAACCTCATCTCTCCAAAATGTAATAGAATTTCTTTTTTTCTATTTCCATCCAAATCTTCGTAAATGAGATCAAAGATTTGGTACTTCTTATTCGAAGATATTTTTGTTTTTTTATCTACTTCACTTAATAACTTATTTAATATTGTTACCGTATCTCTATTTTGTCCAATTGAAAGAAGATCACTAACAACTCTTTCG
>JBCCSZ010000231.1:0-12936 GCA_039199225.1 Bacteroidota bacterium | reverse complement strand
GCATTTTAGGGAGATTATAGGTAGGTGCCTTATACATCCATTTTAACATTCTTACTACGCCAGTAGAGCGACCTGCTTGGGTAACACATACGCAAGAGGTTAGATCGTAGATCTGTACGTTGGCTGTTTTAGGAACGTTTGCCCCAATTGGAATCATGCACATCAGGCACCTTTAGCAACTGCCGACTTTGGTCCATTAGTTGGACAGCCAGCTGGGCAGCTATTTTGGCCTTTTCTTCTTTTTCGACATCCTTTTCCTGTGGATGGAAGTATTTTTTAACGAAGTGCGTATCGAATTTTCCGCTGATGAATGCTTCGTGCTCCAAGACAAACCGTCCGAAGGGCAGAGTTGTGGCGACGCCCTCTATCTGATATGCTTCGATGGCTCGGTTGAGACGCAGGATGGCCTCCGCTCTGGTAGGTGCAAAAGCAATGAGCTTCGACAACATCGGATCGTAATAGATCGGTACTTCCATGCCTTGCTCATAGCCATCGTCCAGTCGAATGCCTTCCCCAACTGGTCTTTGGTAAGTTTCCAGCGTACCGACGCTGGGGAGGAAGTTGTTCGATGGGTCTTCGGCATACACCCGCAATTCGATGGCATGGCCGTTGATGGCTAAATCTTCTTGTCGGAAGGGAAGTGCTTCTCCTCTGGCCACCTTGATTTGCAGCTCCACCAGGTCTTTGCCGCTGATGAGTTCTGTCACCGGATGTTCCACCTGTAGGCGCGTATTCATCTCCAGGAAATAATAGTTCAGATTTTCATCCAGAAGAAATTCCACTGTTCCGGCGCCGATGTAGTCACAGGCTTTGGCAACCTTTACAGCATCCTGGCCCATGGCCTCCCGGATGGCAGGCGTCAAAACGACCGAAGGAGCTTCTTCTACCACCTTTTGATGGCGACGTTGGACACTGCATTCGCGCTCAAACAAATGCAATACATGGCCATGTTGGTCGGCGATGATTTGAATTTCAATATGGCGGGGAGAGCTCACATATTTTTCGATGAAAACGGCTCCATCGCCAAAGGCAGATTCCGCTTCGCTGATGGCGCGCTTCATTTGCGAGGCCAGTTCGTCGCTGTTTTCGACAATGCGCATTCCCTTGCCCCCTCCGCCAGCAGAAGCTTTGATCAGAATGGGAAAGCCGATGTCGTTGGCAATGCGCTTAGCATCTTCGATGTCCGTAATGGCCTCGTCTGTGCCAGGGACCATGGGGATGTCATACGCTTTTACGGCTTCCTTGGCCGCCAACTTACTACCCATGACCTCAATGGCCTTGGGCTTGGGACCGATGAAAGTGATACCCGCCTCCTCGACAGCCTTGGCAAATCCGGCATTCTCGCTGAGGAATCCATAGCCCGGGTGGATGCCATCGACCTTGAGGCGTTTGGCTGCTTCGATGATCTTGTCACCCCGAAGATACGACTGGGTAGAGGCCGCCGGGCCGAGCAAGACGGCTTCGTCTGCGAATCGGACATGGGGTGCATGCCGATCGGCTTCAGAATAAACAGCGACGGTCTGAATACCCATTTTGCGGGCCGTCCGCATGACTCTTAGGGCTATTTCTCCTCGGTTGGCAACAAGTATTTTTTTCATTCGATTCGAAGATTGATCTGCTGAAGCAGCTTTGGATATAGATTTTGGCCAAAAGTACGATTATTCAATTGTTTTACCCATTTTATACCCTGGATTGCATTGCTCAAAAACAATTCTTCTCCCTGTTCGATTTGCTCGATGCTTAGGCTGGCCTCCCGCACCACCAGTCCCAACTGAGGTGCCACCTCCAAAATGTGTCGACGCATTACCCCTGCCACACAGCCATCCGTCAGGGGAGGGGTGAGCAACTCGCCATTCAGCAGCAGGAAAATGTTGGAGCTGCAGGCTTCAGCTACCTGGCCTTGTTCGTTGAGCAAAAGGGCGTCGTCCCATCCATTTTTTTGCTTTTCCAAGCCAGCCAAAACATACGGAAGGGCATTCAGGGTTTTATGCTGAGACAATGCATGGGTGCTTAGGCGAATGGATTGACAAATATGGATATTTAAGCCTTCCAGATTGGGTTCATATCGGTCATTGGGTAAAGGCATGCACTCCAATAGGAAATTACAGTGATTGCTATTGGGCGTGTAAAGTCCGGCGGCCTGTCGGAATACGCTCAAGCGAATGCGCCAATTACCAGTATCAGCCGTTAACCGACCGATCTGTTGTTGCCAAAAGTTGGCAGACCATTCCTCGGGAATAGCCACCTGCAAGAATTGCATACCGTTGCGAAGGCGATCCCAGTGTTTGGACAGCAGTTGAGGATGTCCATCAATGACACGGATGGTCTCAAAAAGGCCGTCTCCATACCGAAAGGCCCTATTAAACTGCAGGGGTATACTCAGCTCAGAAATGGGAAGCAATTGCTTGTTGAATAGGCAATAATGATCAGCAGTATTTTTCAATTGCATGATTGAAGGACCTGAAAGATGTTTGCAAATTACTAATTTTGGAATGTCTTTTGGCCAATTTAACTCACAAAACCTAAGATGTCTTTCACGGAAAGCTTCTCAAGGGAAGGAATCGGGAGGAGGACGTTTCTGTAACTAGCCATTCAACAATAATAGACCTATGTTTGATCTACACAAACCGATGCTGAAATTCATATTTTTTGCTCTATTCTCCATAGTGGGAGAGCTGGCATTGGCACAACCCTTTTACCGCGCTCCTGAATTGCCCAAGGCGGTTCAGCGGATTACAGAATGGGTGCGTTCGGATTTTAAAGAAAAGTCTGTCAAAAATGGGGTGAGTGTGTTCGATCAAAAAGGGCGCTTGGTGAAGTATTATCAAAGCGACAGCCCTTCCTATCGCCACCTTTATATTTACGATGATAAGGGGCGGCTGAAAACTTGTCGGCAGGGGACAGAGTCCTCCGAGGTATTGACTGAATACACCTATAAGAAAAATGTGATGGTTCGCATGGAACGCTTTCGTGGCAAGGTACTCCGAACAATTCACTACTACAAAAAGGGGCGCTTGGTGGAAAAGAAAAACTATGTGAAGGGAGGAGAGCTAGGTGATCGCTTTTTGCTGAAAGATCGGTGCATTTATAGCTACAATCGGATAGATAGCTTGCAAGGAGAGCTGATGTATTTTTATCCCATTCCTGGTAAAGGGAAGCCTCAGACCCGAAAGGTGGTGTATCAATATGATGCTAAAACCAAGCTCCGATCATCGGATGTCTATTACGATTTTGATGGTCAGATACGCCTCAAGCGCCGCTATCGCTACGATGAAAAAGGCCGAATTGCTTTTATCGAACAAGATCATTTGCGAGACAATAGTTCGAGTCAGATCGAGTATAAATATAAAAATGGTAAGATTTGGCAGTGCATAGAAACTTTCCCTTACAAGCGCTCTGTGAAAGTCTATGTGGATGGTCGCTTGATTCGGAACCGCACCTACATGGGGGAGGATATTTTTACCATCGTCGACTACCAATATGAATATTTCTAAGGCTATTTCAAAAAGGACGCCTCCTGAAAAATCAGAAGGCGCCCGAAACTGAATTAGTGTATGAAATTAAAATTTATAGCAGCTGTAGCGCTTTCTCTTGAATTTCTTTCGCTTCTTCAACTTCACTCGTTTACCCCTCGGCAGAGAAGACGACTTCCTAGGATATAAACCGCTGGATTGACCACTTATTGCACGAACAGCAGATTGTTGTTGGGTGGTTTCGGCCGTCTTTTGATTGCTGGGGGTTCGATTGACCAAAACGGGCATTGCTTGGGTGGCTGCAACTGTCTGAGTGCTGATGCTTTTTTGTGGCTTTTCGGTAGAGTGGTTGGCGTTCTTTTGGGCTGTCGTTTGAATGGCGGTCCGGTTGCGAGCCTGTTTTAGTTGCTCTTGTCCGGCGCTAGTCGGTGTTAGGGAGCTGGCAAGTATCTTTTTGGGTGGCTGTGAATCTGGTAAATCTTCTGTTGTAATGCGAATTTGTTCGTCCATTCCGAACTGATCTAGATCGAATTGGTTCATCAACACTTGTGCGTCTTCGGTATTGTCTTCTTTGATGACAACAGTCGTTTGGGCGTAAGTATCATCTGTAAAAGTTCTCTTTACTTGAGAGAAAGACAGGGTGGCGGAGCAGACCAGGCATAGCATGGTCAGGTAGGTGTATTTCATGTGGATTATAATTTTAAAACGGTTTGACTAAAGGTTTTTGGGGAACCCCAAGACATCACTTCTGTTTCGGCCCTTGTAAATACTCTCGACTTAGATATTTCTAATTGTTTGGATATGTTAAGAATAACTACGCCAAAGGAGCCCATTTCGTTTCAAAATATAGTCGTTTTTTTTAATGTTTTTTAAGTAGGTTATGTATTGGAGCGAATCCGTAATTCAAATGAAAGTTTTTCGACCTCAGTCGTTGATATCCTCGTACCCATGAGTTGCTGACATTCGAAAGCTTTAGCCGGTGGCAGACAGCTCAAAATATAAAAAACGAACAGCCGTCCAGTGGACGACTGTTCGCGACCAATCCAATAAATAACTGTACTAATCTTGTATTTTTAATACCCGATGAACCACCTTGCGGAACTCATCGTATCGAATATTTACGAAGTAGAATCCAGCTTTTAGATCGCTCATGTCGATCAACTGGCTGTTCATATCTTTAGATACCTCGATGCGTTGTAGCACTTCGCCGGTAATGGCCAAGACTTCGATCGTCACGTCCTGCTCGAAAGGTTTTACTGCACGAATGCTTGTAAAATCTTTTGTTGGATTTGGATATACGATGGCATCTGGCAAGTCTTCCTGCTTGACAACGACCAAGCGTACATCTGAATATTCGTAACTGCCGTCCAAATCGACTTGCTTCAGGCGGTAGTAATTCCGGCCAAAGAAAGGTGATTCGTCCAAGAAGTTGTAGTAATTCACAGCATCCGTGGTACCATTTCCTTCCACAATACCAATCGCCAGGTAGCTCTCTCCATCTGTTGAACGCTCTACTGTGAAATAGCTGTTGTTGAGCTCAGAAGCAGTCGTCCAATCGAGGCGAACTTCATTTTCGTTGACTAGTTTCGCTTCAAAGGCACTCAAGTCTACTGGCAGGATGTCTTCCTTGAAGAATCCGGCATCGTAGGTATCGTTCATTTCTCCACTGATGAGTTCTTCAAAAATGGTCATTCCTGTGATCGGGTCGGCATCACTGTCGATGGTATCGTCCGAGCCTTGGTCGGCCAGCGTGGCAGCGAAGCCGTCGGGTTTGTTGAAAGTTAATTTGTAAGAGCCTGGTTTGAGGCCATCGAAGAAGTAGATGCCTACGCCATCCGTCTGGCCGCTGCGATTGACAGCCTCTCCGGTTCCGTCTTGGCCGGTCAATTGGATGTCAACCCCTGCGATACCAGGTTCTCCGGCTTCCCGCAATCCGTTGCGGTTGAGGTCTTCCCAGACGAGGTTTCCAATATCTGCCAGGCGGAAGTAACCAGCATCGATGCCGAAGTCGTCGTCTGCCCCTCCATAAACCTTGTTAGCTGTCATGCCATTGATTGGGTCGACATCGCTGTCGATTGACAAATCTGGCCCCTGGTTCAAGGCGGTGGCGAAGAATCCACCAGGCACATCACTGAAGATGACCTTGTAGCGCCCAGGCAGCAAAGGACCAAAGCCATATCGGCCACCATCGATGGTTGAAGTTGTCTGTATGACGCCCTGTCCATTGAAGGTCTTCCCAATCAATGTTGCTGTGACGCCGTTGATGCCTGGCTCACCATCGTCTTGTAAACCATTGCCGTTGAGGTCTTCCCAGACGCGGTCTCCCAATCTGATTTCTGCTGATTGTTCGACGCAATCTTCTATATTTCCATTAAAATCTGCGGCTCCTGTGCGGTCTCCGGCGATGGTAAACCATCCGGACAATCCAAAGCTACCATTTTTGAGGTTAGCGCCGTTTCCGACTTGAAAACCCAATGTCTTATCGACAGGTCGTTGAATGATGTCCAGGAGTTCTCCGATGTGACAGCCAGCACCATAGAATTGGCTATTGGCTTCGTCTATATCATAATAAATCCAATTTTCGTGATCGTCGAAGGGGCCGCCCTTGAAGGTTTTGCCTTGGTTCTGCCAGCTATTCCAATCGCTTCTATTGATCAATCTTACAGAGTAAATATACTTAAAGCAATTATCTGTCACCCTTTCAATGGTACCCGTCAATAAGGCTGTACCATCAGGGAACTGTGTAAACTTAGAGGTGTGATTGACAACTGCGTATTCCTGGATGCCTTCATCGTCGAAGTTGATCCATACCAGGCGGGTTTTGCCTGGTGTTTTGTCAGAGACTCCGTGATCATTGAGTTTGCAGATCGTTGGCTCCTGGCAGAATTTGCGCGTGTAAGTGATGGCATCTACATCCGAATCAGGTGTATTGGCCTTCTTATTCAATTTGATGAAGCGAGTATTGATGCCCGCTGTGATGTTTTGGTGTACGTAGAAATAGATGGAGTTGGTAGACAAGGTGGTGCGGTACGTAAAATCCACTCCATTTTCGGATTCAAAAACCTCTATTTGGGCTGGGCCGCTGTAGGAAGAGTTGTAATATCTGTATTTCCATGAAACAGTATAAGTTTCACCGGCTTTGAGTTCGCTATCCAGCTCGATGGTAATATTGTCGTTGTTGTCGTACAACTGAGCGCCAATGTCGTCGATTTTGCCGAGCAGGTTATTTGGATGATCTACACCATGGTTGTTGCTGAATGCTTTGCCACTGCCTTTCTCACTTTTGATGATGCCCGTGATGCAAGAGCCGTTGAAAGGATTGGGCTGAATGATTTTTGCAACCACGTTTGATTCACCGTAGAAATATTTGCAAGGGAATCTTCTGGCGCAACGCAGAAAGTAAGTTGTTTCTGTGATCAGTCCTGGATCGTAAGAATCAGATGTTGCACCGGCTATTTCCGTCCATTGTTCCATTGGAAGTTCTGGATCGGTAGTCGTCAACCAAACATACTCAATCGCTTGTGTATTGCCGCCGCTTGGGCTTACAATGTTTTGAATGACTTCTGCATCGAAAGGTTCGGAGTTGCATTGGGTAGAACCGATCAATCCACCGCTGGTCAGGTTGTCACAACCTTCGCCTCCTAGCATAATGTTGATGTCTCCTCTATGGCCATTCAGGTGATAATTGCTATTGCTTGGCTGGCTAGTGATATTCAATGTCAACCAACCGCTGCCGCTGTATTTGTGGGCATCTCCCGTTACGTTGGCACCATTTCCTACTTGGAAAGCTTCCCCCATGCGGCCGATTTCGATGCTGGCACCACTAAAGCGGTCAGCTCCGGTTAAGATTCCGCTGGTAGAAGTGTAGTAGTACCATTCGCTGGCGTCTTCGGTTCCGCACTCGTTGGCTTTCGGGCTGCCGCTAGGAGCGACATAGGTCCGTCCGCTGAGGGTTACGTCGACTGTAAATTGTAAGTGTTCGTTGTTTTTGTTTTTGATTGTCCCCGTCAAATTGGCTGTTCCATTGTCGAATTCGACAAAAGAAGCATCGTGAATTTTGTAGTAGTTGTTGTAGCCGTCAAGGTCTAGCCAAAATCCGTATGTAATGCCATTATTGCAGTGGTGCGTATTGCTGACGCTGCGTGTCAACAACGCTGACTGTGCCAAAATAGGCGAAGCTGTAAAAAGGAAAGTAAAACTCAGAATGGCCGAAAGTACATACGTGTAGACAAGACGAAGGCTTCCATCCAGGTGTACAGAATGTTTCATGGATTGTAAGTTTGGTTAATGTAAGATTCGTACAGTTTAAAGTCTAAAATTGGGGCAAAAGCCAAATGGCTTAACGAGGGGAGCAGATTGTTTGTAAGTTGTAAGTTTGGTAGCGCGACACAGCGCTTAAAAGGGGGGAGCGTTTGGTTAAAGGTGATGGATGGTCTTCCACCACCTGCGATACAAAAATACAGGCTTTTATTATAAGTAACAAAAAATAATATTCAAGAAAAAATATTTTGTATATGTATGATATTGTATGGATTGTTAATATAGAATGCTAAACAATTGATGGAAAAGATTTTATGTAAAGCTAATTTTTTGCTATGATGAAAATAAATATGTTAAATTATTTTTAGTGCCGACCTGTGACTGGGCTCTTTTCTACCCTGAATGGGGTATTTTAAGCGTAAAAGCGTTCCAATTTGCAGTCAAGCTGCCATCCTTTGAATTGTGACATGCAAAAAGGCGATTCCCAGCATTAGCCGAGAACCGCCCTCTGTCTTTTCTTGCTGTTCTGTATTATTCTTCTTTGATCAGCTTGGCTGTTTTAATGCGGTTAGAACCCTCCTCTATGATTCGGATGAAGTAGGTTCCAGCACCCAAGGCTGATGCGTCTATGTCTAATTTCTGCGTATCCTTACCGATGGGCTGTGTGTACATGATTTGTCCCACGGAATTGATAACCTCCAATGTTGCGTCGGCTTCCAATTCTTCGGCAAACTCAATTTGCATCATATCGCGAACTGGGTTGGGGTAGAGGAAGACAGACTCCATGTTTTCGTTACCGACAAACACATCCAAAACGGTACTGTAGGCACGCTTCAAGAAGCCCACCTGCTTCACGCGGTAGTAGTTGCGTCCTTGGTAAGGTGTCTTATCTTCAAATTGGTAACTGTTGACCTGCTGGCCACTGCCCTTGCCACTTACCATATCCAGCTGTATGAAGTTAATGCCATCTGTGGAACGTTCTACAAAGTAGTTGTACGGTTGATCTTCCATCTCGGATTCCCAATTGAGCATGACAGTTTGGTCAAACATCAAGTCGGCTTGGAAGTTGATCACTCCTGTGTTGCACTGGACAACATCGATAACTAAGATATTGGTTTCAATGTATTGCGTACAGCACTCTCTGCGCGCGCAGCGAGCAAAGAAGGTCGGCTGGTCGACGGGGAAGATCGGTGTGTAATCTGCCTCGTTGTTGACGCCTGGTGCTTCTTCCCAAGTGGCTGGATCAAATTGGCCAGGGATGGTAGAAAACATCCACAAGTATTCCAGTTCGCCGTTTCCACCAGTAGCTGGTGCGACGCTGGTTAGTTTTTCTGGAATGTCTCCTGCACAAATGGTTTGATTCTCCGCGATGATACCACCAGAAGTCACCTGATCGCACTTTAGATGAATACCAGCATCGAAGCTGAAATCGTCGCCATCCGTTGGCATAATCATGAAAACATCTGTTTTTCCAGTAGTTGGGTCTGCATCTGTATCCAACTCATCATCGCCACCTTGATCTTTTGGACTGAACACATACCGGCTGTCCATGATCATGAAAGAGATGTAGTATTTCCCTGGCTTCACACAGTCGAAAAGGTATTTTCCGTCGAGGTCTGTAGTTGTTTCATCCAACAAAACATCATCCGCATTGCAAGCGATACTGTCAGGCCCCAAGTCGAAAAGTTTGACCGTAGCCCCACCGCGATAAGGACCTTCAATGGCTCTTTCGTAAATCCCGTTGCGGTTTTCATCCAACCAAACGAAATCGCCAATTTCCCGCATAAAGACATCCACCATTGCACCAGCGACATCCAGAGAAGCACAAATATCACCACCACCTTGTACCAGGAGGCTGTTCACATCGAAGCCAGTGGTGACACCAAAATCGATGATGGATAAATCAAGTGTGTTCGGATCGTATACCAGTGTGTGGATGGTGTATTTTCCAACGGCATCCACCATAAAGGATGGATTTGGACCCGCCTGCTGAATAACCAAGCCTGTACCGGAAGTCAGCACAAAGATGGTTTCAAAACCTGGAGGCACCATTGCATCGCCATTCGGTGTGGCAGAGACGGTCGCTTTGTCATCGACGAGGCAAACAAATGCTTCATCTATGGTCAGCGTACCCGCCTTGGGTTCTATGACCGTGATGGTCGCAGGGGCTGCACTACCGGTGCAACCATTGGCATCTGTTACGGTTACTTCGACCGTGTAAGTACCTGGAACACTGCTGGTAAATACTGGCATCATAGCTGTCGAATCATCCAACATGCCACCACTGATGGTCCATGCATACGTTAAGCCCATTGAGCTGGATACAGCCGACAATTTCAGACCTTGATCTACACAGATGGTCGCGTCGATTGGGTCGATTTCCACTTCTGGATTTGGATTTACCGTAACAGTGGTTGAAGCTTCACCAACACAGCCATTTTCATCCGTCACTACCACGGTAATGGTGTAAGTACCAGGCATCATCATGGTGTAATTTGGCATCATAGCCGTTGGATCGTCAAAGCTACCACCGGTAGCTGTCCAAGCGTATGTCAAGCCATTGCCTGTTGCATTAGCAGTCAATTTGATGGACTCACCCGCACAAATCTCTCCGTCCTGTGGATCGATTTCCACTTCTGGATTTGGATTGACCGTAACGGTGGTTGAAGCCTCGCCAGAGCAACCATTTTCATCCGTTACTACTACAGTAATGGTGTAAGTACCAGGCATCATCATGGTATAATTCGGCATCATGGCTGTCGGATCGTCAAAGCTGCCACCGGTAGCTGTCCAAGCATATGTCAAGCCGTTGCCCGTTGCATTAGCAGTCAGTTTGATGGACTCACCAGCACAAATTTCACCGCCCTGTGGATCAATGCTCACTTCTGGATTTGGATTGACCGTAACAGTAGTGGAAGCCTCGCCCGTACAACCGTTTTCATCTGTCACTACAACACTGATGGTGTAGGTACCAGGCATCATCATGGTATAAGTTGGCATCATAGCCGTTGGATCGTCAAAACTACCACCGCTAGCGGTCCAAGCATACGTCAAGCCATTGCCCGTTGCATTGGCTGTCAGCTTGATGGACTCACCGGCACAAATAGCGCTGTCTTGTGGATCGATGCTCACTACGGGGCTTTCCAAGACCGTGACAGGCGCACCTTCCACATCCAAAGCAGCGCAGATCGTTCCGCCTCCTTGAATAAGCAGTGCATTGACATCAAAACCCGTCGTGACCCCAGGAACAACAATACTCAAATCGAGTGTGTTGGGGTCGTATATCAAAGTGTGGATGGTATAAGAACCAGCTGCATTCACTGTAAAGGATGGTGTTGCCGAAGTGGCTTGAATCACCAACCCGGCACCTGAAGTCAAAACATAAAGGGTTTCATAACCTGCAGGAATAATCGCACTACCATCTGGTGTTGCGCTGATGGTTACCCCACCGACTTCCAGGCATATACTGTCTGCATCGGCTGTCAAGTTGCCCGGATCGACCACGCAGCAATCTTCGCGAACCACCCGGATCGGATCGGTCAAAGCGAAACAGCCCTGAATGTTATTGGCATTCATGCCGACCTCGGCTCCGGTAATAGTACCGTCCCAGGTCAGTCCCCATATGAGGCAGACACCAACTCCCGTGCCTTCAAAATTGAATTGATTGTCTGTGGTAACAACCAGTATATTTCCGACAGAATCTGTAACGACAAAGCGGAAATTAGCTCCGGTACTTCCGGAAGCAGTGACTGTAACGATGTCGTCTATTCCATCTGTTACACAAAACTCCGTAGCGTCACCGGTGATGATCGTACCAGCAACAGGAGCATCTACGCCATTGACAGTTACTGACTCTGAATTGGAACAGCCATTGACGTCCGTAACAGTTACAGAGTAGGTACCAGGAGCCAAACCAGTTGGGTCTGTTGTGGTATCACCATTGCTCCACATAATGACGAAAGGTGGCGTACCTGTCATAATACTGACGTGTGCCGTTCCATTGTCTTGCTCACAATCGGAGTCGGTAGCTGTCAACATCAGCCAGATACCTTCTGGTGAGAGTTCTACAATTTGAGTAGCCTCGGCAGAGCAGCCATTGGCGTCTGTCACGGTCACCCCGTAAGTACCAGCACTGAGATTGACGGCAATATCCGTTGTTTGACCATCGCTCCACAAGTAAGTATAGGGTGCGACGCCGCCAGATTGAACAACAACCGTTGCGGTGGCATCATTGCTGCCTACACAAGTCTCGAAACTTGCGGTCGTCAGCAGGTTCAATCCGCCACTATTGGTGACAGTCGCAGATTCAGAAGTTGTACAACCATTGCTATCGGTAACAGTCACTGAGTAAGTGCCAGCTGCCAAGTTGGTTGCCGTTTGGCCTGTTTGTCCATCGCTCCAGGCATATGAGTAAGGAGGTGTTCCTTGAAAAGTTACGGTTGTGATAGAACCTCCGCCACCACCGGGACAAGAACCGGTTGGCTGTAGAATAACACCGAGGGGTGGCGGTTCGAAGATGGTTGCAGAAACAATAGCCAGTGCAAGGTCTATATCTTGAACAGTTACTGTGTAAGTGCCAGCAGCCAGGCCGCTAATGGTTTGGCTGGTGTCACCGGTGCTCCAAGCATAAGTATAAGGCGCCCAACCTCCGAAACCCTGAGCTGTCAAAGAACCGTCGGTTCCTCCTGTACAAAGTACGTTGGAATTGACTGTTATACTGGCCGTAATTTGGCTGACAGCTTGATTTCCAAGCAGCATAAAGCAAAGCAAGGATAGCATGGAAGCCATTCCCATAGCCTTACCTCGGGTAGCCCACCTGTGAAAAGTGTTGTCAAGGGTAAATTTCATTAGTCTCATGAAATCTTAATTTTTGTTTATTCAATAATGTTCGTTCAAGAAGAGATGGCTATCCATTCTTCCAAATAGGATTTTGTCTTTAAACAAGTTGTGACCAATGAAGAGGCTTGGAAATCTTTATTAGTACACCTGTTTAGAAAATCGGTTTTAGAATAAAAATCTAATTTAAGATCAACTTTGAATTAGGAGTTTGGGACAGCAGGTTTGTGGAAGACACAAACGGATGCTTTGCTGCTGTAATAGATTGCTTTGCTACTGTAGTGTTGCTAAAATCGTCTTGGGAATATTTTCTCGAATGCTGTAATAGAGATTCTTCGAATACCATTTGATTATACAGGCTAAAGGT
>JBCCSZ010000230.1:0-12977 GCA_039199225.1 Bacteroidota bacterium | reverse complement strand
GAAATCGAAAATGAGGCAGACTCGCCCATTACGACCACGGTAAACACTGAGGATATAGGCTCCAACACCAGAACGCCCATCGTACATCCCAATCCAACCACCAATCAAATCTTCATCCAGTCCGCTCTACCCATAGAAAAAGTGGAGGTCTTCAATGCATTTGGACAATTGGTCTGCCAAAGCAGTTACACAGCGACTGTAGAGCTGTCGGACTTGCCATCGGCCTACTACCTCATCAAAGTACAGCAAGAACGAGGTGCCTATTCTTTACACAAAGTGCTGAAAAAATAGGCTTTTCCCATAGCTACACATTCTTACAAGTCCTTGCCCCCTAAAACCACTTCAGCCAAAACTCATTCGCAGAGTTTTGGCTGAAGTGAATAAAGCGTCTCCCCTCCTACTCGACCAAATCAGCGGTCCACGACATCTCGGTGGAATTGCCTACCGCATCGGTAAAAGTAGCATAGAAATTAAAGGTATCTCCAACTTTCAGATCGTAAAACACGCCATTCCCCAAGGAGATGCTGTTCACTCTGTGGACAAAGCCAATGGAGCCTTCATCATAATCGAAGGTCGTTCCCTCGTAAATAATGTTTTCTCTGATGTCGGGATCGTCATTCACTAGAAAGTATACAGAGCCACTCACGATGTTGCTGATATCGCGAATACTCAAGACCAGATGAAAGCCAGAAGCTATACTGATGGTGTAATTCCCACCATTTTCAATGGGTCCACTTGGCTCATTGTCAACACCAGGATTATCGACCCATGTCGATTGATAGACTTCTGGTCCTTCGGTATCTACAACTTCCTGGAGGTCCATATCATCGTCGGAACAACTGACAAAAAAGCAGAGGGCAAGGAGGCACAGAGCAGAGGTAATTGATTTCATTACGCTAAGTTTATTGTTTTCAAAATGGTTTTTCCATTGCAAAAGAGTAGAACAGAAAAGTCATTTCTCAAAATGCCATAAACACTTTTCGATACAATTTAAACATAACCATTACAAGGATGGTTTTAAGATACGCATCTTCAAATCAATTCACCAATGTAAAAAGGACATTAAGATAATTTTATCATTTACAAGCTCAGACAAACACAGCATCAAAGCATCTTCGTCATCTCTTTTTCATCGAATTTGATGCCTTCCAAATCGGTGACGACCGCCTGGTAAAATTTGTATCCTTTGCGCAGATAGAAATTTTCTGCCGATGGAACGGAGGTGATTTTTAAGGCTGGCAGGCCGTTTTCCCTGGCATATTCCTCCAAGTGCTTCAATAGTCGCCCGCCAATGCCCTTTCTGGTCTTCCAATAGCAGGTGTATAAACCGACGACCTCGTCTCCTTTCAAGCCAATCGTTCCCACGAGTTTGTTCTTCTCAAAGGCACAAAAGATCACCCGGTTCTCGAGGCTTTTCCTGATGGCAGATGGGGTATTTATTTTCTTCCAGATGTAGATTTGATCCTCTGTATAGCTCTTGTCGCTGATGTGGTCTATGCTCTTATAGATGAGGTAACTGATTCGTCGAGCCTCTTTTTCCGTAGCCATTCTGATCTCCATTGGACGGTTGGTTTCTTGATTTAGATTTGCCTGTGTGTTTATCGCTACAAAAGTCGGCTAAAAGATTGAGTAATTCACATTTCGGTAGGCGTATTGGTTGGAGGGAAAAGCATTCTTGTTCGACCCTACTTTAAATACCGGGCTGAAAAAGAATCTTTGAAGGCCCGGCCGATGGGAACGACTCTCTCGTCCTTCAAAAACACTTGATTGCCTGCTACTTTGACGACCTTGGCGAAGTTGATGATGTAAGACTTATGGACGCGAATGAATTGCTGGCTGTCGAGCGTTTCCAGCCAGTGTTTGAGGGGCTCGGAAGACAAATGCTTCTTGGCCGAAAGAACGATCTCGGTATATTCTGTATCCGACTTGATGAAGAGAATATCCTCTGTAACGACTTTCAGGTATTCATAGCCCGATTTGATGAACAACTCCTTGGGTCCCCGCGCTTGAGAAGCGCTCGTCTTGGGCAGTGCCTCCGGTGGTCTAGGCATAGGAATCTTCGATACGGCCTTGACAAATCGCTGAAACGAAAAGGGCTTCAGCAAGTAATCCACCACATTGAATTCATAGCTTTCGAGGGCATAGTCCGAAAAGGCCGTTGTCAGGATGATGTGCGGTGTTTGAGACATGGTTTTCAAAAAATCCATGCCCGAAATTTTAGGGAGGTGGATGTCCAAAAAAATCAGATCGACCGGCTCCGATTTGAGGAAAACCATTGCCTGAATAGCATCCGGGAAGGTCGCTTTCAGCTCCAGGGTACCGATGTCTTCGATGTACTTTTTCAGTATGCGCTGTGCCGGGGGCTGATCTTCTATGATGATGCACTTCATGCTTCAATTGTTTAATGATACCGCTGGTGAATCGGCCGTCGATACAATCGCCCTTTGTTTGCTCAGGCTCATGGACAGATGGACTTCATAGATGCCATCCCTCGCACTGATGTCCAACTGATGTGCATCTGGATACAATAAGTGTAAGCGCTTTTTGACATTTTTCAGGCCGATCCCATGCGAGAGCTTATCCACGTTGGATTGCGCTTGGAAAGAGTTGACACATTTGAAGAACAAGACACCCTCCTCAGACAAATCAATGCGGATGTCGATCAAAATATCAGCAGCCTGGCTGGCCGTACTGTATTTGAAGGCATTTTCAATAAAGACAATCAATATCAAGGGCGCAATTTGATAATCCGCTACATTCCCCTGGCTGCTGAAACGCACCTCTCCCCTTTCCTCGATTTGCATTTCATTGAGGTTAATGAAATTTTTGAGCTGCTTGACCTCCTTGGCGAGTGGTACAAATTTTTCCTTGCATTCGTACAACATATAACGCAACACCCCCGATAGCTCCAAGATGATTTGAGGCGTCTTGGGAGAATTTTCAATCGCGTAAGAATATAAATTGTTGAGGTTGTTGAAAAGGAAATGTGGGTTGATTTGAGATTTTAAAAACTGCAGCTCCCCCTCTTTCACTGTGGTACGCAAGGCTTCCACTTCCCGCTGTTTGCCCAATGCATCCCAAGCAAATTTAAAGCCTATCAGGATGGCGATCAATGGTAGTATGTCCAACAGAGTGTAGAAAACGCCCGGAAATTTTTTTCCCCTGGTATCCGGAAAATAAATCTGTTCGAGCACACATTCCTCCATAAATATCAGACCGCCGAGGATCAGCGCCACATAAAAGAAAAAAGGCAGGTACCTCTTTTGGTAATAAAAGCGCGGCAACAGCAAGTAATTGATGAGAAATGCTCCGGAAGCGTAAGTGACAAAGAAGACAATCTGATGCATTTTTATAGCCGGATTGTCACTGTCGAAGGAGAAAAATAGAAATACAATCACATGCAAAGCGAGTTGGAAGAGGACTTCCTTCAACTGAATCGCTGTTTTTTCTGTTTTCTTTATCACAGTAGAAAGGTAAGCCATTCGCATCAAAGGATGAAATGGAGTTCGGTGAACAACCGATTTTACCCCCTCAACAGCAATTCAGCCACTCATTGGCCCCAATCGAACGGCCGGAAAGGGTCTGGAAGAAAATTTATACACGTCGCAGCCAGCAAGGCGTGTTGTTGACCGCACGATTTTCGTCGTTCGCAGTATCTTTTTTTGAAAATGAAAGTGGAAACCCTTAATTGCAACATGCAAATAGAAGTCATTCAAAAACCCAAAGTACATCTTGTGAAGTCTAAAAATGCATTGTGGCTTGTTGGCCTACTTCTTTGCCTCGGCCAGTCCCTCAGCGCTCAGAAAGCCATCGAAATCAGCGGTACCGTTGTGGAAAGCAAAGGTCGGCTTCCCATTGAATTTGCTACCGTAATGATCGGTGATGCTCAAAGCAAGCAAGCCATTGCAGGCACCTCAACAAACTTGAATGGCTTTTTTACGACCAAGGCCCAAACACAAGATTTTTATGTAGAAATCAGTTTCATCGGCTTCATAACTCAAACCATAACCCAGGTCTCTATTGTCAATGGAAAAGTAGACCTGGGTACTATTTTGCTGGTGGAAAACAGCAAAACCCTGGACGAGGTGGTCGTCCGAGCTGAAAAGTCGCAGACGGAGTTTAAATTGGACAAACGGGTGTTCAACGTTGGCAAAGACCTCAGCTCCACCGGTGCCAGTGCCTTGGATGTCTTGAACAATGTACCATCTGTCAATGTCAGTATCGAAGGGGACATCAGCCTGCGGGGTAGCTCGGGCGTACAAATCCTCGTAAATGGCAAGCCATCCGTGTTGGCCAGCGAGCAAGGCAACGCGCTGGGTACCATCACCGCAGAAATGATCGATAAAATTGAGGTCATCACCAATCCATCTGCCAAATACGAAGCAGAAGGAACCTCGGGCATCATTAACATCATCATCAAAAAAGAAGAACGCAGAGGGGTCAATGGCTCGGTGACACTCAACACGGGCATTCCACACAACCACAGCTTTGGCCTGAGCCTCAATCGCCGGACCGAAAAGTTCAACCTGTTCAGCCAAGTGGGCGTCGGCTATCGGGAACTGCCCAATGATGCCGAATCCATCAACCAGGACCTCGTAAACAATACCGTCCTGCGCTCAAAGGGTGAAGAATTCAGAAATGAGACCTTTTACAACTTGATCCTGGGTACAGACTATCACATCGATAAATACAACGTATTGACCTTGTCCGGCAATTTTGCCTACGAGGTAGAAGACCAACCGTCCAGCACCGCCTTCGAATTCGTGGATGAAACCAATGGCCAGACCTCCCGCTGGCTACGGGACGAAACTACCGAGGCCACCAACCCCAAGTGGCAGTACGAACTGCAATACAAACGAGAATTTGCAGACGACAAAGACCACATGTTTCTCTTCAGTGCCTTGGGCAACTTCTTTGGCAAAGACCAATCTTCCGACTTTACGACAACCATACTCGAAGGAGACGTTGACCAGGACGACCAACAGACGAGAACCAATTTTAAAGAGGCAAGATATACCTTCAAAGCAGATTACACCAAGCCCATCAATAAGAAACTGACCATGGAAACGGGCGCGCAATACGTCTTGCAAGATGTCAGCAACGACTTTGGTGTCAGTAATTTCATTAATGGAGAACTGGTCGAAAATAGGACCCTGACGGACATTTTTGAATACGATCAGCATGTCTTTGGCGTCTACGGTACTGGTGCCTATGAAGACGACCTATGGGGGCTGAAATTGGGCTTGCGGCTGGAACATACCGATTTGAACACCTTTTTGGCCAACACCAAGGAATCTGGTAATCAAAATTACACCAATCTGTTTCCCAGCGTCCATACGTCTTACAAATTAAACGAACAGTTCTCTGTCCAGGCGGGCTATTCTCGACGCGTATTTAGGCCGAGATTGTGGGATTTGAATCCCTTTTTCAACATCCGCAACAACTTCAACATCCGACAAGGAAACACCAATCTGCTTCCGGAATTCACCGACTCCTACGAAATCTCAAGCATCTATGTCGCCGGACAAGCCTCTATGAATTTCAGTATCTACTATCGTTATACCTCCGATGTCATAGAGCGCATCGCTACTTTCGAAGGAAATGTCCAAACGACCCGACCAGAAAACATCGGCAGCAGCCGTTCGACCGGCTTTGAGTTCAACACCAAGTACAGCCCCAAAAAGTGGTTGACCATCAACGGAGATTTTAACTACAACTATTTCCAGAGAGAGGGCGTTTTTGAAGCCACCTCTTTCGACTTCACCGCCGGACAATGGTCTACCAAGTGGAACGCCAAGTTCAAGCTGCCCGCCAAAATCGACTTTGAGCTGACCGGGCATTACCAGTCCAGCGTCCAAACTGTACAGGGAGAAAACGAAGACAACCTCTTTGCCGATATGGGGCTGCGCAAGAAAGTGATGAACGGCAAGGGCGTGCTGAATTTCAGTATCCGAGACATTTTCGCCTCCAGGATACGAGCATCGGAGACCATCCAAAGCACCTTTTATCTATACAGCAGGCGCCAGAGGGGTCGCTTCATTACCTTTGGGTTCAGCTATGGCTTTGGCAAGGGAGAGGCCATGGAATTTTCTGGACAGAAGCGGTTCTAGGAGTTCATCAGATGATCCTCCCGCCGGATGTCCAATTTTCGCATTTTGGAAGCCAGGGTCTTTCCATTCATTTGCAACAGCTCTGCAGCACCCCCTTTACCTGTGACTTTCCAATGGCATTTTTCGAGTGCCTTGAGGATGTGCGCACGTTGAATTTCTTCGAAAGATTGGAATCGCCCCTTTTGCCCCTTGCGCTTTTTTCGCGTATCTGGAATGACATCCTCTAAATTCAAAGTCGCTTCCTTGCTGAAGATCATGGCTCGTTCGATGATGTTTTCCAATTCTCGGACGTTGCCAGGAAAATCGTATCTGGCCAGTCGCTTCAGATCGGCCTTTTGGACCTGGGTGATCTTCCGACCGATCCGCTCACTGTGCTTTTTGATGAAATGATTGACCAACAGCGGGATGTCGTCGGGGCGCTCCCGGAGGGGAATGTTGTGAATCGGAAAAACATGTAGGCGGTAGTAGAGGTCCTCCCGAAATTTGCCATCTGCCACCTGCTGTTCCAAATTGCGATTGGTGGCTGCGATGACACGCACGTCGACCCGAGTGGTTCGGGTACTTCCCAATCTTTCAAACTCTCCTTCCTGTAGGACCCGAAGTAGCTTAGATTGCAATTCGATGGGCAGCTCGCCAATCTCATCCAGGAAGATGGTTCCCTGGTCGGCCAGTTCAAAACGTCCAATTTTTTGTTTGTAAGCCCCCGTAAAAGCTCCCTTTTCGTGGCCAAACAGCTCACTTTCGATCAAGTTTTCAGGCAGAGCAGCACAATTGACCTTTATCATAGGCTTTTCGTTTCGCTGGCTGTAGTTGTGTACGGCGCGTGCCAGCAGCTCCTTCCCCGTACCTGTTTCGCCAGTGATCAGTACCGTGGCATTTGTCTCTGCTACTTGAGCCACCTGCTGAAGGACTTGCTTGTAGCGCGGGCTGCGGCTGATGATGTTGGCAAAATCGTAATTTGTAGAAATTTCCTCCTGCAGATAGATTTTCTCTTGCTCGATTTTTTCTTTCAAGCGTCGAATCTCCTCAAAAGCAGAACGCAATTCGGCCGCCTTTCGCCGGCGCTCCTCAATGCTTCGAATGGTCACGCAAGCACAGTCTTTTTCCAAGAAAGTCAGGTAAGACATATTCACCTCTACGGCTCCTCTGCGGCCATCTTTGGCTTGGGCCTGCAGCTGAAATTCAATTTGCTGCTCATCGAGCAGTTGCTGCCAGTAATCCTGAAAGGTACGATCCGTCATTTCTGGGAACAGATTGTGAAAAGACATATCCAGCAATTCCTCCTTAGAGTAATTAAAGCGATCTCGGGCCGAATCATTGGTATAGATGATCTTTCCATTTGGCCGAATCCAGAAAATCAATTCGTTGGATTGGTTCAAAGTATGATAGGTCAACTCGATGATCTCCTCCCTTTTCTTTTTGCCCGTTACATTGCGAGACATGGCACAGAGGAATTCCTCTCCTTTGAAGGAAACGTGGGTCAGCGATACCATCACACTGATTTCCCGACCATCTTTAGTGATGTTGGTGGTTTCAAAATCTGCCGTGCGAGACTTGCGAAAAAACTGCCAGGACGCTGGCCATTTTTCTTTGGGGTAGTTGGGGTCGAAATCAAAGACCTTCATTTGCTTCAACTCAGTCTTTGAGTAGCCCAGGTGGTTGACCACCGCATCATTGACATACACCAGAGAAGCATCCTGTTTGATCCAATAAACCATTTCTTGTGCTTGTTCCAAGGTATTCATCGCCAAATACATCTCTTCGCTGCGGTTGGCGATTTTGGAAATGTCCTGGAGGGTTCCCAATATCTTGGCGACCGTGCCTTCGGTTAGTTGGGGGGCGGCATTGATTTGAAGGCGACCATTCCCCCCATTTTGGGATTTGGACTTCAGGCCGAGTTCGAGTTCAAAGGGAGCGCCGTCCCGCATGCTTGCCCGTAGTTTTTTGAATAAAGCTTGTACATCTTCCGGATAAATCAGGCCACTCAAACGTCGGATGAAGCGAAAAAGCGACAGTCGATTGAGAAAAGCATCCTCTGTGGCCAGCAAATGCAAGCTTTGTTCTGTCAGTACGACCTTGTCGGTCACCAGGTCACATTCCCAACTCCCGATCCGCCCGACGGTGGAAGTCAGCTCCAGCATATCCTTGTAGCGGTGTTTTTCGTGAAGATTTTCGACGATGTACTGGCAGATGTTGCTGTCCGGATCGACAAAGGCAATCACTTTGACCGGATAGATGACCTCAGAGCGGGTCATCAGCTCAGTCTGCTCCACCGTCCACTCGCCACTTTGGTAAAGCTTCCACTTCTTTTTCCAAGACAGCACACTCAGATTCGGGTTGACTTCAAAGATGGTCCTATCGGTCAGTTCTTCGGGATCATAGCCCAGGTGCTGGTCAATTCTCTGGTTGGTTTGGAGTATCTTTCCAGACTCATCGACCCAGAGGAGTCCCTTTTTCAGAACGTTCATTAAATGTGAAAAACCCTTGATGTCATCCATCATATAAAAGTGCGTTATCGGCCAATGAAAGTAAATTTTCCGCTGCAGCTCATCGTCAGAGTTCATAAAATTTGATACCAAGCTACAGACCAAACATAGTTGCCCACAGGGCGTTTTACAATAAAGGAAGCGCTCCCCAAAGAGCTGGAAGCAGCCTCAAAACCCGGCAGTTGCTCTGAAAAAGCGCTCATTCATCAACCACTAAATATTACCAACAAATGGAAATACTCATTGAATCTCCCTTTCAACTCGTCGACCGAAAGAAAGAAAGCATTGAAGAAAGCATTCGCGAGTTGGTCAAGCACGATGCACAAGTCACACAGGCGCAAGTTTACTTTAAAACTTTTGATGCGCTGGGCGAAGAAAATAAATGTACGGCAGTTATTCAGCTACATGTCCCCGGACCTGTTATCTTTGCATCAGCAGACGCGCCCTCAGATATGGAAGCCTTTTCACTGGTCTGCGACAAAGTAGAACGCATACTGCGAAAAGCGAGAGACATGCGCAACGACCACCAGGAAAATAAAGACATAACCCAGATGTCATAGCTCATAAAAAACTCCCACGCTTTCGAGCAACTTTGCCGACTTGAGATTCTCTCAGGTCGGCATTTTTATTTCCCGAATTGCTCAAATATAAGCAAATAGATTTTATTTAAGCAAAAAAAAGTATCAAAATAATACATAAAATACTGACAATCAATTATTTAAAACTTTGGCATGATATTTTTATTATATACAGCGAAAGTTATTGATAAAAAATATATTCTCAACACATGAATTTACCAAAAACATAGCGCCTTAGCCCGGAAACGTCCGGCACAACTTCTTAAAGCTGATCCAATCTTCCATTATATTCAATTACAAAATTCTAAGATTACTTTATGATTTTTAAAACTCAGTTCGAAGAAAAATACACACAGATTGAAGGACAAATGACTGCTTTTGCATTAAAATTGACGCGCAATATGGAAGACGCCAGAGATTTGAAGCAGGAAACACTTTGCAAGGCATATGAAAAGCTACACACTTTCAAGGAAGGAACCAATTTTAAGGGTTGGATGAATACCATTTTATACAACACCTTCATCAATTTGTATCGCAAAAAGAAAAAGCGTCGGAAGGTACTCAAGCCAGTCGATGACTTCCTATTCGCCACAGAGAGCCAGACCATTGATGGCAATGCCTACAATAACATCATGCTAAAGGAAATCAAGGAAATGATCAACCGCTTAACCGACACCTGCCGCATTCCGTTTAAGCTCTTTTTGGAAGGCTACCGCTACAAAGAAATATCGGATCAGCTCGACATCCCGATGGGTACCGTAAAAAGTCGTATTAACTTTGCTCGAAAGTCTTTGCAGACCAAAATCCTTTCCGCCTATGGTTCCAATGTACGTAGGGCCTAGGACAAATTTTATCAAAACAAAACACAAACATTTTTATGTCAACATTCTTTCAGGATATCCAAACAAACATTCAAACCTATTACCAAAGCCTCATTGCGCTTCTACCCAAGCTGCTATTGGCTGTACTCGTATTTTTGATCTTGTATGCCATTGCCAATTCTGTTAGCCGCAGTCTGAACAAGCGCCTGGAAAGTCAGATGGACGATCCCCTACTGGCGCGCTTTTTATCTCGCATAGCACGCATCGGCATCATCATTATTGCCTTTTTGATCTTTCTGAAAATCATAGGGCTGGGTGCTGCTGCCGGCAGTATTTTGGCCGGGGCTGGCGTGAGTGCCTTTGTCATCGGTTTTGCCTTCAAAGACATCGGCGAAAACTTTTTGGCGGGCATTATGATGGCCTTCAATCGTCCGTTCCGCATTGGCGATGTGGTCGAACTAACGGGCGTCACCGGGAAGGTCATCACACTCAACTTGAGAGACACACAGATCAAAACATTCGATGGAAAAGACGTATACATCCCCAATGGAAACGTCCTAAAAAACCCAGTTATCAATTACACCATCGACGGCTTTATCCGAAATGATTTCAGCATTGGCCTGGATTATGGTTCAGACATTTTGAAAGCACAAAAAATCATTTTGGATGTTATAAAGCAGGAGGAAGGCGTTTTGCAGGGTGACAAAGCCCCCAACGTCCAATTGACCAGCTTAGGCAATAGCCGTATGAATATGACTGCCTACTATTGGTTCAACACACTAAACACCAATGTATCTCCTGGGCAGATCAAAACGCAACTCATTCAAAAATGCTTCCAAGCGCTGGACGAACAAGGCTACTACATACCGAAGGAAGTCTTGGAAATCAAAAACTATCACGATACCCAACTGAAGGCCGTTCGCCACTGAAAAAGCCACAGGCCAACCATTACATCCACTAAAATTAATCAATGCTAGAATCCACCATTCAGACAACCATAAAAAGATTATTGAACCAGCATCTTCAAGCTTACCGCAGCCTGGTTGCGGCCGCACATGTGGTCCGCACAAATAAAAGAATGTACGATTGGTTTGTAAAATGTGCCAAAACACATAAAACGTTTTACAAAGAAATTCGCCAGGCCAAAATACAAACGGCGGGTAGTGCCTTTCGGACCTTCCGCCCATTGGCAAAACCCGCTCCCAAACGTCAGCAAAACAGCATCCAACTGATTCGCGACACCGTTTGGAGCAAGTCGGACGCCATTCAGTTGTTCTGGGAACAGGAAAGGGAAACGATGCGGTATTATGAAGAAATAAAAAAGCGGATCAAAGAAAGCAGTCCCGTACATTTTGTATTGGGTAAATAGTTTGCCCATTTACAACAAGCCATGGATTATGCAGACCAGTGGATTCCAAAGCCACACAAATAAAAATCAGTCAATAAGTTGGAGTGTTGATTCCTAGCCAATCCGATCCAGCGCAACTTAGATAAAATAAAAATAATGCTTTGCAGGTATACAACTTGCAAAGCTTATTTTTTTGTACTGATATTTCTCTTTTTACTTTTCCTTTTTGATTGAAACGCCCTCTGTCGTAAAAGCAATTCCCTGTTGACCATTGACCGATACCATAACCCCCTGAAAAAGTGGTTGCAATCTTTCGCTTTGTGCAGCCCAACTGATCAAAAAGTTGGCACCAGCTCCTCCGACCTTATCTTCCTTTTCTATGACGTATTCGATGGATTGCATGGGTGTAAGCAGCAGCGTCCGATCCAGGTAAGAACGCACTTTTCTACCCTTGGTATCATAGTAGCCAATGTCGTGAATAAATAAAGAATCCCGGAGGCTGGTATTGCGGATACTCAAAGTAGCCGTCAATAAAAAACGCTCGTCTTTGGTCTTACTGTAAATATCAGAGTAAATCGGTACATAGACCGTATCGTTAAAGGGAAAGTCTACGTCGTCAAGATATACTTCATTGCTTTGAAGGATGTCTTCACCTTCCTTATTCAGATTGGGATTGGATTGTACACAGGCCGTTGCAGTAAGCAGCAGGCATACGAATAAAGAGAAATAGGATCTTTTCATTATTTTGTTTTATTGGTTATCAGCTAAGCTTGCTTACACAATGAATGATTGCGCATGAAGACGATTAAGCAGCTGACTATTTTTAGATAAATTGGCGATATAAAAAAAGGGGCGTTGATGCCCCTTTTGAAATAGTGTTTCCATATAACTTAATCCAGGTTGTAACGAACGAAAGATTTAAGGAGGATTTTACAAAAAATATCCGAATGAAAGGATTGCTCCCAAGCGAATCGCAACTTGAATTAAACTAGTGTCAGTGTGGTTCCTATTAGTACAAAGTGACTGGCTCTTTGACCTTTGTACTCCAAGCGTCCAACATCCAGGATTTTTTCTCCAAGGACGACAGGAAGCCTCCTAGTAAATCAACGGTTCCTTCGTCTCCGGCATCGGCTGCTCGTTGGAGGGCTGTTCGTATATTTTGGATCAGGGAGCTGTGGTTTTCCAAAATAATCTTGACCATGTCAACGGAGTCGTCCCAGTCTTTTGCTTCTTCAATATCTGCTGCTTTCAAATAGCCGGAGTAGAAGCTCATGGGCTCGAAACGCAAGGTTAAAATGCGCTCGGCAATTTCATCGATTTTCAATCTGGCATCATTGTATAAGTCTTCAAATTTGTTGTGTAAATCAAAAAAATCTCTTCCACTTATCTTCCAATGAAACGTGCGAAGATTTTGATAATAGACATGATAGTTGGCTAATAGGCGATTTAGGGATTGTACGGTTTGGCTAGCTTTCTCTTTGTTAAATCCGAGGTAGTTCATAAAAATATTTTAAAGTTAATAAATGTGATTTTCTTCCTCAACGGGACGGTAATATGATTTGTTCGATCTGATTTTAATTTTTATAATATCGATCATATCCCCTAAAATTGGGTTGAAGAGAAATCTTCTTTAT
>JBCCSZ010000229.1:0-13015 GCA_039199225.1 Bacteroidota bacterium | reverse complement strand
GGTGATTGTGCTGCGCACTGGTGATTGTGCTGCGCACTGGTGATTGTGCTGCGCACTGGTGATTGTGCTGCGCACTGGTGATTGTGCTGCGCACTGGTGATTGTGCTGCGCACTGGTGATTTAGCGGTCCTTTATTGCTGGTCATAAAAACCCCCGATCCCCAAATCACAAGCCATAGGCAATCACAAAACCACCAAATCACTCGCCACAGGCAATCCCCCGATCCCCAAATCACAAGCCGCAAGCAACCACAAAACCACCAAATCACCAGCCACAGGCAACCACCAAATCACTTGCCGCAGGCAATCCCCCGATCACCCAACCAACCTACGATGGATCTCCAATACCTGTGGAATCAGCAATTGTTCGCCATCATTGTAAAGGATGTAATCGGCTAATTTGAGCTTTTCTTCATCGCTCATCTGGCGCTTCATTCGAGCTTGAACACTTGCTTCGTCGACACCATCTCGAGCCATTACTCGTTGGATGCGAATCTCTTTGGGGGCAAATACCGTAATAACTTTATCGAGGTAGCGATGGTTTTGGCTTTCAAATAGGAGGGCGGCCTCTTTTAAGGTGTAGGGGACGTTGGTTTGAGCGGCGTGCCAGCGTTGGCCGTCGAGGGCTACTGCGGGGTGGACAATGGCATTGAGGGCATCCAGCTTTTTTTTGTCCTGAAAGACGACGCTTGCTACGTATGCGCGGTCGAGTTGGCCATCGGGTGTGTAGGCGCTAGTTCCCAACAAATCGCTGATGGCTGCTATGAGTTGGGCATCTTCGACCATCAGTTGCTTGGCCCGATTGTCGGCATAGTAAACGGGGATTCCCAAGGTTTCGAAAATTCGGCAGGCAGTCGTTTTTCCGCTACCGATGCCGCCTGTGATGCCTACTTTTAGCATAATATCGAATATATTTTTGTAATACAGGGTTAATTCGTTAGTTTGCATTAGCCAAAAGTCCTAAGCTAGATGACTAAGACCTTTACAACAATCATCAGTTTTCTATTCATTGGCCTGCTACAATTGAGTGGGCAGGACCTTCACTTTTCACAATATTACAATACTCCCTTGAATATTAACCCGGCTCTAACGGGAATTTTTGCAGAAGATATTCGCTTCATGGCCAATTACCGCAGCCAGTGGCAGTCGGTGCCGGTTCCATTTATGTCGGTCTCCGGAGCGGCGGATATGAAGTACTATACCAGTAAGTTGGAAAGTGGTTATTTTGGTGGTGGTATTTTATTCAACTATGACCAGCAGGGTGACCTGGAATTGAGTGTTGCCCAAATATCGCTGAGCGGCTCTTACATCCAGCAACTAAACGACTATAATTTTCTATCCGCTGGCTTCCAGGCTGGGATTGCCCAGCGGTCTTTTGATGAAGCAAAATTGAGAGTGGGCAATCAATGGGGCGGTGATGTTTACGACCCGAGCCTGCCGACCCGCGAAAACTTTGAATCCAATAACGTCAGCTTCACCGATTTATCTGCTGGTATCAATTGGTTTACCCAAGGGGACGACCGACGCTACTATTTCAATACGGGTGTCGCTTTTTACCATATCAACAGACCCAAGCAAAACTTTACGAATACCGATACACAACGTCGCCCGATGCGCACCAGTGTATACAGCTTTGGAGCCTTGAAAGTGGCTGAGAAAGTCTACGGCTTGGCATTCGCCCTGGGTCAATTTCAAAACAAAGAAGAATCAGAAATGGTCATCGGAATCGGTGCCAGGTACCATATTAAAGAAAAAAGAGGACAGGAATTGGCCGTTCAATTTACAACTGCCGCTCGTTTAAACGAGGAGGTAGATGCTGTTATTCCTGCCGTTGAAATTCATTACCTCGCCTGGCGACTCGGCTTCAGCTACGACATTAATTTTTCTGATTTTACAGCGGCTACGAACGGGGCCGGAGGTCCCGAGCTGGCTATCCGCTACGCCATAACCAGGGTCAAGCCTTTGAAAACATTCAAGGCTTGTCCCATCTTTTAAGACCGCTCTTAATTTGCTCTCCTGATCATGAACATCAAATGGATACTGCTCGCCCTCTGCCTCTTGGCAACATCCCTCGTAACAGCTCAGACTTCTCGGGCCTTTCTCAAAGCTGGGGATAAGGCTTTCGAGAAAAAGGATTACTACAGTGCGCTTCGCTACTATCAGGAAGCTTATGAGATTAATACCAAGAAATTGGAATTGGCCTATAAAATCGCAGAGGTGGCCCGCGAATTTTTTGCCTACGAAATTGCCGACGATTACTACAAAAAGGTCTACTACAGCCCAAAGAAAAAAGAATTTCCACTTTTGCTTTATCGAATGGGAGAGACTTATAAGTTTATGGGACAGTACGACATGGCGCAGACTTATTTGAAGCAGTTTTTGAAAGAACAACCTTCAGGTCGCTTTTCAGAACAAGCGAAGGTACAATTGGAAGAATGCCAGTGGGCTGCCGACTTGATCAAACAGGAAGACGATGTCAAAGTCAGCCATCTCAACAAAAGGGTTAATACGCCTTATTCTGAATTCGGGCCGGTCGTAAAAGGTGATACGCTCTTTTATTCGTCTCTTCGATACGATAATTATAAGGACGAGCACAGCCCCAGCCGGAAATATACGAAGGTGTTGCAATCCATTAGAGGTGGCCGCGGGCGCCCCATTAGTAGAGGGTTCAATGACAAGCAATACCACACGGCGCATATGACCTTTGGCAACAATGGCCAAACGATCTATTATACCCTATGTGAATACGTCAGCAGTGTGGACATTCGCTGTGCTATTTACGCCCGAACCAAGGGGAAGCGCCGCCGTTGGTCTCGACCCAAGAAGCTACCGGACGGTATCAATATGCCGGGCTTCACAACCACACAGCCAAACATTGGTTACGACTCCATCAACCAGCGAGAGGTTCTATATTTTGCCTCCGACCGCAAGGGGGGCCAGGGTAAAATGGATATTTGGTATGCCCTACCCAACAGCCAAGGCAAATTTGTCAAGGCACAAAACCTCAAATCGCTCAATACGCCGGACGATGATGCGACGCCCTTTTTTCACAACAGCTCTCAAACCCTTTATTTTAGTACCAAAGGGCGAAAGGGTCTCGGGGGCTACGATGTCTACAAGGCAGGCTTCGATGGCAAGAACTGGCAAGAACCAAAACATGGTGGCTATCCTTTGAACAGCAGCTACAATGACGTCTATTTCTCGCTGAACCAAGATTCAACAGTGGCTTATCTGGCTTCCAATCGAGCCGGGTCCTTTTACCTGGAAAAGGAAAATAAATCTTGCTGTAACGACATCTACAAGATGCAGATTTTTAAAGATACGACGGAGAAAAACCTGGTGCCGGATGACTCCCTGACCATCGAAGTGGATACCCCTACGGTGGCAGACATTCCGCCCATACCTCCCAAGCCCGCCGAGCCTGTTCCTACTACATTGGAGGACTTTCTTCCCTTGGCGCTGTACTTCCACAATGATGAACCCGACAGGCGCACCCGCCGCACCACGACGCGAAAGACTTACGAGCAAACGTATTTCGACTATTACGCCCTAAAGCCTACTTACTTGAGGGAATACACCAATCCCCTCCCCGAAACAGTCAAGTACCAAGCCGAGCAGGAACTCGAAAATTTCTTTGAATTTAAAGTGCGCAAGGGCTATGACTACCTCATTTTGTTCTCCGAAATCTTGCTTCGGCGTCTCAAGCAAGGAGAAAAAGTCGAGATTTTTGTAAAGGGCTTTACCAGCCCCCGGGCCAAAAGCGACTACAACTTATCGTTGGGTAAACGTCGGGTCAGCAGCGTTCGCAACCACTTTGATACCTACCAAAATGGTATTTTTAAGAGCTATCTCAAAAATGGTAAGCTCATTATCTCCGAGCGATCTTTTGGAGAGACAACCGCTTCGAAATCAATCAGTGACGATTTGCTCGATTTGCGAAATTCCGTTTACAGTGTCGGTGCTGCCAGTGAGCGTCGGGTCGAAATTGTGGAGATAAAACGCGAATAAGCTGCTCTCAGACATATTATAAAAAAGATTAACCGTATCGCTCCTTACATTCCACAATTTATTCATATCTTTGTTTCGACTTTGAAAGGAATGGCTATTTTGAAAGAAGGTTCTCCCTCAACCGTTTTCAATTCTACTTCACCCACTGTATAGAACCTGTCGGTTCTGTGGATTCCTATTTGTGATATTTAATTGTGTCGTCAAATGTCAATTTGCATCGGATAACTACTGTATACTTGCAGTGGATGATGCTCTGAAAGGGGATAAAGACTTTGGAATGAATATTGATTCTTCCATAAAAATGTTATGGACTTTGCCAGAACATAATCCCCCCAATTGGCTTCGTCACTTCCCTAAAATATCTTGATTTTAGAATGGCTGCGTAAACTTTCTTCTGTAAAGCCAAGCGCATTTGACAAAGTATCGATATCAAGCATGAATAAAAAGCAAATGTTCAAAAAGGCACATTTTGAATTTTGGGCGGGGATTATTTTACTGTCAATTCTGACACTTTCCCCATTGCACGCACAAATCACTGTTGACTTTACCTATACAGATTCCGTAGGCTGCGGCTCTGTTCCTGTTACCTTTTGTGATAATTCGACTTCCACCGTTGGAAATATCGTTTCCTACTCTTGGGATTTGGGAGGGGTTCCGGTCAATCAGGAATGTCCCAGCCGAATTTTCGGTATCCCCGGTACTTACGATATTTGTCTGACCGTAGAAGACGATCAAGGCAACTCAGAAACTCTTTGCCGCAATGGCCTAATCCGCGTATTGAATCTGCCTCAACCCGACTTTTCGGCCGACGATGTAACGGGCTGTGTTCCGATGACTGTCGAATACCGCGACCAGTCTGTATCTTCTGATGGAACCATTACCACTTGGTTGTGGGGGCTGGGTGGCCCTTGTGGAACCGTTCTGGGTGGCGGTGCTTCACCAGATGCGACCTGTACCTACGCCATTCCCGATTCTTACAATATCAGCCTGACCATCACAGATGACAACGGTTGTACCAATACCATTACCAAAACCGATTACATCCAAGCCAGCGCCAGACCTCCGGTCGATGTGCAGGTAAATACGGGCTTTGGTTGTGATCCACCTTTCCAGGCTTCTTTTACCAATAATTCTCCTTTGACAAATGTCAATTTCAATTGGGACTTTGGAAACAATGAGACTTTTACGGGGGCCAATCCGCCTCCTGTAGTATATAATGATTTTGGTTCTTACACAGTAACTGTCATCGCCGAAAATACGCAAACGGGCTGCACAGATACGCTGGTACTAGAAAACGCTGTCAATATCGGTAACGATGTGGAGTTTACGGTTTCAACAGAAAGTATTTGTCAGGATGAAGCCGTCTCTTTTACGGATATTTCATCTTTGCCAGCCGATAGTGTCCGTTGGACTTTTGGAGATGGCACTCAATCCACAGCCTTCAATCCGGCCCATATCTATACAGCGCCGGGCTGTTACACGGTTACCTTGGTGCGCCACGTCGATGGTTGTGCCAGCACGTTTCAATATCCCAATTGCATTCAGGTGAATGCGCTACCCAATGTGTCTTACAATAACAACAACAGCATCGGTTGTTCGCTGCCGCATGTTGTCAATTTTGCCGGTATACCACAGTCTGGCGATATTGTCAGTTGGGAGTGGGACTTTGGGGATTCGAATACATCGACAGAGCAGAATCCTGTTCATTCTTACAATAGTTTTGGAAACTTCATCGTCACTTTGACGGTAACCAACAGCGATGGTTGCAGCTTTTCTTTTTCCAACAATCCAATCGTCGTATTGGAACTTTCTGCCGCCATTATCAGTCCGGCCCAGAGTGGTTGTGCGCCCTTGAATGTAACGCTACAGGAAAGCTCCATGTCGATTGCACCCATCAACAGTTGGACCTGGTCGGTTCAAACCCAGTCGAATACTTACATCTCCAATGACGAGCAAGGACAATTAACGATTCCTGATACGGGGGTATTTGATGTAGTACTCATCGTAGAAAATGTGTTGGGTTGTAGAGATACTGTAACGGTTGAAGATTTGATCGAAGTAGGGGAGCCACCCGTTGTAGACTTTGTGTCCAGCACTCAGGAGGAATGCATTGAAGTACCGATTGATTTTACGGACCTTTCCAGCGCCAATGGAGAGAGCTGGTTGTGGTCGTTTGGAGATGGGGAGGAGTCGGTTGCACAGTTTCCTACCCATGAATACCAGGATACAGGCTTTTACGATATAACCTTGACAGTTACGCACAATGGTTGTAGCAACTCGGTGACTTTTCCCGATTACATACAAATCAAGGAGCCTCTGGCCAAATTCAATGTTCTCCAATCCTGCGATGATATATTGCGAGTAGAGTTTGTCGACCGCTCCGTAGGTGCAGAGACAGTCTTTTGGGATTTCGGTGTAACGACCGAAACCACTGATACGACCAGTGAGCGTTCGCCGGTCTATGTTTTCCCAGGGCCAGGTGTTTACGCCGTAACCCAAACGGCATTCAACTCTACGACGAATTGTGAGCACTCCACGACAATCGAAGTAACGATTGCCGATCCGATGGCCAATTTCACCTTTTCGCCAGGGTCGGGCTGTAGCCCCGTGACCTTGACCATCAATGATCTTTCCCAGTGGGCCGATCGGTGGTTCTGGTTGGCGCCAGGTGGAGACATATCTAACTTTAGTGCGCCAGAACCGAATATTACTTATACGACGCCTGGTGCTTATTCTGATATTCGACTGATTATCGTAGATGTGAACGGCTGTCTTGATACCTTTTTAAATACCACAGATACCGTTTACGTTAATGGCATCGATGTCGATTTGGCCTTTACCCCTGAAAGTGGCTGTGGACCCTTGGAAGTGAACTTTAGCGATTTGTCGAGCAATTTATTTGGTACCAATAGCAATTGGACTTGGCAGTTTGGCGATGGCTTAGGGGAATCCTTTGATCAAAGCCCGACTTTCACCTTCGAAGAAAATGGCTTTTACGATGTTTCGCTGGTTGTGAGAGACGATTTGGGTTGTTCGGCTTCCTTGACCATTGATTCTGCCATTCAGGTTATCCGGCCGACAGCAGCCTTCTCCGCCGTTGATACTTTGAGTTGTACGACGCACTGCGTTGCTTTCGACAACCCATCCATAGGAAATAACCTCACTTATTCTTGGGATTTTGGCGATGGGAATACTTCTACATTGCCCTCACCAACCCACTGCTATCGGGCGGAAGGTACTTACACGGTTTGTTTGACGGTAACGGACGATCAAGGTTGTACGGATCAGCTTTGTCGAACAGATTACATAGAAATCATCGATCCAGTTGCTGCCTTTACGACTGATGTGACAAGCTCGACTTGCCCACCGCTGGAAGTGAATTTTACCAATAACTCCATCAATGCCGATACCGTCTTTTGGGATTTTGGTGACGGCAGTGGTATGACTAGTATTGAAAATCCGACCCATATTTACAATAATTCTGGCATGTACGATGTACAGCTGATAGCTGGAAATACAGAATTCTGTTTTGATACTTTGACGTTGACGGACCTCATTCAGATCAATGGTCCAGATGGAAACTTTTCCTACAGCATCGACAGTACTTGCGTACCGCTTAGGGTCACTTTCTTTGCCGAAGCAACAGCTCCCTTCTTCTTGGTTTGGGATTTTGGGGATGGCAATGTAGATACGAGTGATGTACCAATGATGCTGGACACAGTGGTACACGTTTACACAACAGAGGGGCAATTCTTCCCGGTACTACAGATCATTGATGGTTCGGGCTGTTCGCATGTTGTTGCTGATCAAGTAGGCATTCAGGCTTCGCGGATTGATACAGACTTTCAGACTGCCCAGCAGCAGTTTTGTGGTGATGGGACACCCGGGCCAATTACCTTTTCCAATTTGAGTTTTTCGTTTGCTCCCTTAACTTTCCAATGGGAATTTCCAGGGGCTACACCTGCCAGCAGCAATGCGATTGAGCCTACAGTGACCTACTCTGCGCCTGGCAGTTACGACGTGATGTTGATCGCCAGTAATGGCTTTTGTACCGATACTTTATTCCAACCTGGCTACATCGGTATTGGGCCGGAGCCGGAGGCAGGATTTGTGATGTCGACCAGAGAGGGATGCGAACCATTGGAAGTTAATTTCATCAATAGTTCAACGGTTAGCAGTGGCAATGTGGTAGAATGGTTGTGGGACTTTGGCGATGGTAGTAGCTCCACGGAGGCAAACCCAACGCACATCTTTACCGAAGGGGAAGACATCCCCGTCACATTGATTGTTACGACAGATGCTGGTTGCCAAGATACGCTTATTGACTTCGTGAATGTACTGCCTTTGCAGCCAATGTCTGCAGGGCCGGACCGAGAAATATGTATCAACGAGGCGGTTCAATTGGAGGCCATCATCTTTGGGGACGATGCCGGACTGACCTACTCCTGGTCACCTGCTACTGACCTGAGTTGTACGGACTGCCCCAATCCGATCGCCTCACCTTCGGATACGATTGTTTATACTTTAACGGTGTTCAGTCGACAGGGCTGTCCATCCAGTGATGATGTCCAGGTGAATGTCAAGCCTTTTACGGCGCCCGTCATCACCTTGTCCAATGATACTTTAATCTGCCCGAACGAATTTGTGCAATTGTTTGTCAGCGGTGGTATTGATATATTCGATTACAACTGGGACAGTTCCAGAGAGGGACTGACTTGTTATGAAAACTGCCGTAATCCAATTGCCAGTCCTTCTGTTTCGACCAATTACATCGTTTCGGTAACCAATGACTTTGGCTGTACCAGTGTGGATTCAGTTAGTGTTCAGGTGCGAGGCATCACGGAAGGATTTGCAGGAGCAGATCGTACGATTTGTGAAGGTGGAACGGTTCAGTTGAATGCAGGAGCGGGGACCGACCCCGTTTGGGAAAGCCGTTTGGGCATTAGCTGCATCAATTGCCCCGATCCTTTTGCCAGCCCTGATTCAACAACAGACTATGTGGTTCGAATCACAACACCAGATGGATGTGAAAACCTTGATACGGTAAGAGTCAATGTCTTAAATCTGGATGAGGTGGAAGCCGGAGCGGATGTACGCATCTGTATTGGCGATGACACAGTCCTTTCCGGAACCGGTATAGGTACAATCAGTTGGTCTCCTGCTGCAAGTCTTGATGATCCATCCATTCTCAATCCAATTGCTACACCGACCAGCACGACAACTTACTACCTAACAACTGGAAACGATCTTTGTGTGCTGACAGACTCGATCAGGGTGGAAGTCAGTGACCAAACATCGGTCAGTGGTGTGGATGTGACCATTTGCGAAGGTGATACGGTTGCTTTGCAAGTGATCGGACCAGCAGATGTATACGATTGGAGTTTATCTGATGGAAGTGTATCCAATTCGATGGCGGAAAGCCCCGAGGTAGCCCCGACTGTTACGACAACTTATACGGTTGTGGCCCAACAATCGACCTGTGCGCCAGATACTGCCGTATTGGTGGTCGAAGTTGACCCAGCGCCGATCATCGAGTTATTGCCAGTCCGAAGCTTCATGCCCGGTCAATTGGTTGCTTTAAATACCCTGACGCCCAATAACCCGGATTACACCTACGAGTGGGCATTTTCTCCTGATTTGACTTGCCTCGACTGTCCTTATCCTACCGCACAAGCAGATACCAGCACGCAGTACACTGTGAGGGTTACAGATGAGTTGACGGGTTGCTCAGATGAGTACAGCATCCAATTGGTCGAGTTGGAAGATTGTCCGGAAGAGTTGATTGGTGTACCGAACATTTTTACGCCCAATGACGATGGACAAAATGATGAATTCCAGCTTTTCCTTTCTGGCGCCTTGCAAGAAGGCATTACGAGCCTGCGCATCTACAGCCGTTGGGGAGAATTGGTGTTCGAGACGGGTGATTTTTCCCAGGGATGGGATGGAAATTTCAAAGGAAATAAAATGCCAACCGGCGTTTATCAATATGTGATAGAAGCTCCTTGCCAAGTCAGTGGCCGAACCATCCTCAAAGTAGGGGATGTCACTTTGGTTCGCTAGTATTTGGTCGTTTAGCTTACTACATTGAAACAGCTTTATGCCCTCCGTATTCGGTTCGTTTTAGATCAAAGACCGGATACTGAGGGCATTTCTATTGTAGCCCCAAAGAGGATTTATGGTGTAAATTGCATGGATAATTCAGTGGAGAATGAAGCCATCGGTTGGCTGATTTTGTGACATTCTCCAAGGGATATTTTTGAAGAGAATCCTCATAAAAGTCACTCATTTACAGTCAATTATATGACATTTTTTCGGCTCGGGCCAATTCATTTCACAACAATTTAATCCCGGACGAACGGCACTATATTTGGGTAATTGGTAAACATATTTGTTCATCAAATATGGACTAATGAATAAAGGTTTACCAACACTTCTATTGCCAATTGCAATTTGGCTTTTTTGTGGCACGACTTCTTTTGCCCAAGTTACGGCTGACTTCTCAGCCAGCTCTCGAACCGGCTGTGGTTCCTTGCAAGTTTCCTTCACGGATCGTTCTTCTTCCTCTGCTGGAAACATCGTTTCCTGGTCGTGGGACCTCGGTGGGGTATCCTCCTCTAGCCGCAATCCCGGACGGATTTTCGGAACGGCAGGTTCCTATACCATCTGCTTGACGGTGACGGATAGCGAAGGCAATCAGGATACGGAATGTAAGGATGATTACATCCAGATTTTGCATCTGCCGGAGCCAGAGTTTTCTGTAGACAATCAGCAGGGCTGTAGTCCACTGGAAGTCACCTTTACAGATGAGTCCGTCGGTCAGGACGGCAACATTGTCCAATGGATCTGGGGGCTTGGTGGTTCGGCAGGGGTCGTAGTGAATGATGATGACCGCAATGTCAGTAGTACCTATTCTGTACCAGACAATTATACGATTAGCCTCACCTTGATCGATGAAAACAATTGTACGAATACCGTCACTAAGTCAGACTTTATCCTCGTCTCTCCCGATCCGGTGATTGATGTAGGCGTGACCAATAGCTCGGGCTGTGAGCCGCCGCTTGTTGTCAGCTTTACCAACAGCAGCGATACGACCAATATCGACTACCAGTGGGATTTTGGCAATGGTTCCTCCTTCAACGGAGCCTTTCCGCCACCAACTGTCTATGTGCAACAAGGCATCTTCAGCATCGAAGTGATTGCCACCAATCGACTCACCGATTGTAGTGATACCTTGGTTTTACAAAATGCCATAGATGTTGGAGACCCTGTGGAATTTATACCCAGTGCGATGAGTGGTTGTGAGGATTTGACGGTTCGGTTTACCGATACTTCGCCCGATCCGGCAGACAGCGTGCGCTGGGGTTTTGGCAATGGTGACAACAGTATGCAAGCCAACCCGACTTATACCTATGATACGCCAGGTTGCTATTTCGTTACCTTGTCCCGTTGGGTTGATGGTTGTTTGACCACGCGGACCCTGACGGAGTGCATCGAAGTCTTCCAAGAACCCGATCCTTCTTATTCCAACAACAATGGATTGGGTTGTGAAGTACCGCACACAGTCAACTTTTTTGGCGCTGCCAGTGGCATCACAGAATGGGCTTGGGATTTTGGAGACGGCTCCACCAGCAATGTACAAAATCCAGTACACACTTATACAGAATTTGGTGTCTATCCCGTCCGTTTGACTGTTACCAATGGCAATGGTTGTACGATGAGCATTGCGACAGATACCATCAAAATCATTCCTTTGTCAGGAGGGGTGGTACCGACAAGATATTTTGATTGTACGCCTCTGATTGTCACTTTACAGGATCAATCTACGACAGTAGCGCCCATTACCAATTGGGAGTGGACGCTGACCAATGATGCTTCCTCTCCACCGATTGTTTTGACTTCCACAGACACCGTTCCGACCTTCACCTTAGTAGATACTGGAAGATATACCATTACGTTGGTGATCATCAATGAGATTGGCTGTGTCGATACTACCGTTGTCGAGGGGCTGATTGGGGTGGGTATTCCACCGGTCATTGATTTTGATGCGACGCCCAGGGTTTCTTGTATTACCGAGCCGATTCAATTTACGGATCAGTCCAGCCCCTATGCGGATGAATGGTTTTGGGAGTTTGGCGATGGGGGAGAGTCTGATGCACAAAGCCCTATTTACGAATATGCCGATACCGGATATTACGATGTAACACTGACGGCCTTTCATTTAGGCTGTCCCAACGATCTAGAAATCGATAGTTTCATATTCATCGATCCACCAAAGGCCGGGTTTACGGTGCTGCGCGATTGTGAATCTCCTTACAGGGTTGAGATGAATGACATGGGCATCGGATACGATCGAATACACTGGGATTTTGGAGTGGCGGAACTCGAAGATGATACTTCCAACCTGGCCGAACCGATCTATATCTATCCCCGAACCGGGACTTTCACGATTAGGCAAATCGTTTGGAATTATACCACCGGTTGTACGGATACGACCCAAACGACCCTAAACATCACAGACCCTGTGGCCAGCTTTACCCTGGATACCTTGGCGGGCTGTATTCCACTCCGCTTGGAGATCAACGATATTTCAGAATTTGCCAATGTTTATGCCTGGTCGGCCAACGGGGGACAATTCTCGGACATCACCTCGGCCGAACCAACCCTTACTTTTACAGTTCCTGGTAAGTATACAGATATTCAGTTGATTGTAACAGACATTAATGGATGTCCGGACACCTTATTGTTTACAGATACCGTGACGGTGAATGGAAACATTACCGACTTCACAGTGGACCCTACGGGCGGTTGTATGCCTTTGACCGTTCAGTTCAACGATCAGTCGAGTTCCACCTTTGGGACCAATGTTCGGTGGTTGTGGGAATTTGGCGCTGGCGGATCCTTGGGAACCTCCAACCAAATCAATCCAGTCTTTGAATTCAACGAACCTTGGTCCCAAAGGTGGAACTCGACTGATCGTTGAACTGAACGGTCAAAGGCATACAACCGCC
>JBCCSZ010000228.1:0-13069 GCA_039199225.1 Bacteroidota bacterium | reverse complement strand
ATGGTGTAAGCCAGGTGGTTGGCCACCTCATTGTAGTCGGTTGCGGTCGCTCTTTCAGAGAAACTGAGTAGCATGTCTCCTTTGCGAGCAGACAAATCATATTTATAGAAGGCATTCTTATGCTGGAAGTAAAACGTATTAGCATTCAACCAATTAATCGCCGGGAAGCGCTTCATAGCGAGGTTCAGGCTTTCATTGACGCGAAACAACTCAATTCGGGTATCGGGCTTACGGGTATTGGGCAAACTGACGATGATTTCATCTCGTTGATCGTTGAAATAGGAAATCTGCCCGGTTTCTTTGACCCATTTTAAGCCTGACAGACTCTTGGGCCGCAGTTCGGAAAATTGGCGAAGGATCGCATCTTCCAGTGACAATACTTTCTTTCCTCCTGCAGAAGGCTGTGCGTAAACACTTATGGTCAAAACACAAAGAATAGAGTAAACGAATAGTTTTTTCACTTGTGAGAAATGTTTAGTTCAAAAATGATTCTGGCGAAGATAATAATAAGTTGGTGGATTCATGGTGGTCTGTCTGCGGCTTTAGTGCGACCATTTTAAAATGAAATTTCCGACCGCCCTAAAAATAAGTCGAAAATATTTTTTCATTGCATTTAAAGGCCAATGTTTGTATATTTGCCGTCGCAATTGCCGAAATGGCGGAATTGGTAGACGCGCACGTTTCAGGGGCGTGTATCCTTACGGGTGTGGGGGTTCGACTCCCCCTTTCGGCACACAAGTCTCTGGGCTCTATAAGTTGATATGACTTATAGGGTCCTTTTTTTATGCTTCAGAAAGTTTTGCCCACAATGTTTTATTTATATATTGGAAAATATAGTACTAAACCTTTATTAAATGCCCAAAAAACAAAGCGAGTACATTGTTCGGTTTCAAATTAAAGAAGGCGTGGACGAGGCTATTTGCAGGCATTCAAAATTTGCCAGAAAAAAATTAGAACAGTTAGGTACATTCTATCCCCGAAAAACCATCACCGTTATCATCAGTGGGACCAAGGTAGAAAAACCTAAAAAATTTACTTATTTGGGAGATGAATGGGAGACATATATCGATCAAGTTTGATGGATGATTGACTCCAATGTAGTTCTTTTTTGAGCAAACGCATTTAACGCTGTCTACCGGACTTTTTAAGCCATTCCCCTCTAATGAAGCTGCATGGCCCTCTAAGCTAGTATTTCCGAATCAAGAAATTTTGCTAAGTTTGAAGGAAAAACAACTCCTCTTCGGAAAGTGATCAGCCTTATGAAAGCCATCCTAATTTGTTTTTTCTCCCTCCTTATCGCTGCCAATCTCACAGGACAAATCGTTGATATAGAAGCCAAAAGGAGTAATATAAGCGATACATCCGGCCTGTTTGGCTACGTCGATCTGAGTTTCAACTTGATCAAGAACACCAGAACCATCACCACCATCAAGGGAGCCGTCCGTCTGGAATGGCTCAAGGGCCGCCATCGTCTGCTCTCCCTGTCCAATTACAACCTGACCAGCGTAAACGATGACCGTTTTATCAACAATGCCTTTCAACATCTGAGATACAACTACGAGCTCAACCGATGGCTGTCTTGGGAAGCCTTCGCACAGGTGCAGGAAAATGAGCAAATCCGCATTCAATTCAGAGGATTGCTAGGGACCGGCCCGCGCTTTCAAGTGGCCGATTCGCCCAAGCAAAAGATTTATATAGGCATGCTCTATATGTTCGAATACAATGAGGTTGCAGATACCGCTTTTATCCAAAGGGACCACCGCCTGAGTGCCTACCTGTCTTTTTTCACCTCGCCTAACAACTTATTTTCTTTTTCCAGCACCAGCTATGTCCAACCGGAAATCATCGACCCCAGCGACATCCGGCTGACGTCCAGCAACACCCTTCAATTCAAAATCACCGACCAATTGGCCTACCGAGCCAGCTTCGTCATCAGCTACGATTCCCAACTGGCCAAAGAGGCCCAGGGGGTCCCCTCCACCAACTACAAATTTCTCAACGGACTGCGATGGGTTTTTTAGGTCCAGCTTAACAATTCGACTTTTCAAAAGAAGAAGCAAGTTCATTATATTTGCCTTATTCGTGAATCAAAAGTCCGATCAAATATGAATCAATTTATTCGCTTTTCGCTACTGCCTTTGCTTTTTGTCCTGCTGGGTAAGCCTGCCTTTGCCGGCGAAGGCATGTGGCTGCCGCTGTTCCTCAAATCGCTCAATGAAGCAGAAATGCAACAAATGGGGATGAAAATAAGCGCAGAGGATATTTACAGCGTCAACAAAGGGAGTTTGAAAGATGCCATCGTACACTTCGGTGGATTTTGCACCTCCGAAATCATCTCCCCCAACGGTTTGATGCTCACCAACCACCACTGCGGCTACCGCCAGATTCAGTCGCACACCAGCCTGGAAAACAACTACCTAAAAAATGGTTTCTGGGCGCGCAACTACCAAGAGGAGTTGCCCAACCCTGGCCTGACAGCTACCCTGATCGTTCGCATCGAAGATGTCAGCCAACAAGTACTCAAGGGCGTCAAAGACGGTATGTCGGAAAACGAGCGCCAATCCGCCATCGATAAAAACCTGACGAGTGTTAAAGCATCCATCGCTAAAAAGGCACACGAAGAGGTCGTCATCCGCCCCTTTTTCAAAGGCAATCAATATTTTGCTTTCGTAACGGTCGTCTACCGCGATGTCCGCTTGGTCGGTGCGCCACCCGAAGGCATCGGTAAATTTGGTGCTGATACAGATAACTGGGTTTGGCCACGCCACAGCGGAGACTTTTCTCTTTTCCGCATCTATGCTGGCAAAGACAACCTCCCCGCAGAATATTCTGAGGACAACGTTCCTTACCAACCTAAGCACTTTTTGCCGATTTCTGTAGATGGTGTGGAAGAAGGAGACTTCACCCTGGTATTTGGTTTTCCAGGCCGTACCAATGAGTATTTACCCTCGCATGCCATCGAGCAACTCGTCGAGGTGGTCAACCCCGCCCGAATCAGCGTTCGTGAAACAGCACTAAACATCATGGATGCTGCCATGAAGAAAGACGAGAAGGTCCGCATTCAGTATGCCTCCAAGCAGGCAGGTATTGCCAACTACTGGAAGAAATGGATGGGAGAAAATATGGGTCTCAAATCGACACATGCCCTGGATAAGAAGCGGAAATTCGAAGAGAAATTTACCGAAAAACTGGCGAGCCATCAACAACATAAGGAGCGATTCGGACATCTGTTGACAGAGTTTGAACGCTTGTATAAGGAAATGGCGCCCTACGCACATGTCAATGCCTACCATGGCGAAGTGATGGGTCGCAACATCGAGACCATGCGCAATGTCGGACTGATGAATCGATTGGTCAATGCCTACGAAAACAATGGAGAAGAGGGCTTTAAAAACTTTGCAGGCCGCCTCAATGGCTATTTCCAGAACTTTTTCAAGAACTACCAGCCGTCCATCGATCAGGATATTTTTGCTGCCTTGATGGAATTGTATATGAATAGCGTAGATGCACAATATGTTCCGGACTACGTCAGAGAGCAGTTGCGGGCCTCCGGCAAGAGCTACAAGGACATGGCGCAAAAAGTACTTGCCAATTCCATTTTGACCGACAAGGATAAGACAATGGCCCTATTGCAAGGTCCGGCAGAAGAAGCTGTCGCCAAAATCAAGGAGGACCCGGCCTTCCTATTCGGGCAGGCGATGAACAAGCTGCACGACGAAAAGGTCGCCAACAAAATGGTGGGCATCCAAGATCAACTGCAGCAGCTACAACGCTCCTACATGGCTGCCCTGATGGAGGTCTTTCCGGACAAGCGCTTTTATCCCGACGCCAATGGTACGATGCGATTTACCTATGGCAATGTCAAAAGTTATCAACCCCGCGACGCAGTCAAATACTTGCCGATGACCTATTTGTCTGGTGTGATGGAAAAATACATCGAAGGAGACTACGAATTTGATGTGCCGGACAGACTGCGGGAGCTTTACGCCTCCAAGGATTATGGCCCCTATGGCGAAGACGGCCGCATGCCAGTCTGCTTCATCGGCTCCAACCATACCACCGGTGGCAACTCCGGCAGCCCAGCCATAGATGCTCACGGCAATCTGATTGGCTTGAACTTCGACCGAGGCTGGGAAGGCACCATGAGCGACATCAACTACGATCCGTCGATCTGCCGCAATATCATGGTAGATATTCGCTACGTATTATTCATCGTCGATAAATTTGCCGATGCTGGCCATCTGGTCAAGGAGATGAAACTCGTACATCCGAAAAAGAAGAAGTAAAGCTGGCGCCATTTGACTGCAAAGCTAAAGGAGGGTGAGGGCATTCGACATGCTTTCACCCTTCACTATTTAGCCCCTCAAGCCAGTAGATGATGACTCTAGGACGATTATAAATTCTTCCAGCCCGTCACAATTTCCTCATTCTACATTCGTTTATCCTTTCACCTTTGATTATCTTCGCAAAGGTTACATTCAAATCCCTATCTACAATTACAATCCCTCAATAGTATTTTTTACGAACAAGCACTATTGTTGAACAACGATACTTGCCTTCCAATGGAATCATCTGGAAGGTTCCCCCCTTAGTAGAAAGGGCATAGAATGTTGACCAACCCGTGTGCTGTCCAACTACTAAAAATCAACCGAACAATGAAACGAATCTTTGGCGTCCTGACGCTCCTCCTATGCTTGCAATTGACGGCCGCGGCTACTACTCAACCAAAGGCCAGCACCTCCATACTCTTTTACGGAACACAAATCGACTTTCAATACGACTCGGCACTGGTATTCGATTATGAAGTCTGTGCCAAAGACCGCTGCCTCAAGCGCTTTTACCGGCAGATGGAGAAGCTCGATTATCAGAGCTTACTCGACCAATTTGAAGCATATAGAAAACAATACGAACTGACCGACTGGCTCTATTTCAAGCTGATTCGTCAAACGATGGAGCAGATTTATGGTCAGGTGGAGACTTCCAAGAAAGAAATGCTATATACCACCGGAAGCTGGTTTTTTATGAGTAAGGCTGGTTACAACACCCGACTGAGCAATGCGGCCTTGAAATTTCTCTTCCTCTATGTACAGTCCGACGAAAACCTCGACAACATTCCGCGTATCTTTGCAGAGCGGAAACGCTTTTACAATCTGACCACTTTCTACCTGAAGCTACAAGCACAACGCGCCGTTTTTCGCGTCAACAACTTCGATCCAGACCAGGTCAGTCGCTCCTTTGTATTCGGCTTGAAGAAGCTTCCAAAGCTACCGCCTCAACTGAGTGAAAAAAGCATGGTATTCAAGAATGGCGAGGAAGAGTATCAATTGCAACTACAGCTCGACCGCACGCCAACCGAGGTGATGGCCCACTACCCAGGAATGCGCCCCATGGATTATTTAGAAGTTCCCATCTCAGAGACCCTGGAGGCTTCTCTGGTTCCCCAACTACGCACGTTCCTGCAAGGCAAAACACAAAAGGAATCACTCGAAATTCTGCTGTCCTTCACCCGGACCAGCTTCACCTACAAATGGGATTGGAACCTCTACGACAGCGATCGCCCTATGATCGCAGATGAATTGTTTTTCAATGAGTTTTCAGACCATGAGGACCGCTGTGCACTCTTTTATCACCTGGTAAAAGAATTGCTTGACCTACCAATGATTGTCATTTCGCACTTTAACCACGACCTCACCATCGCCGTTGCGCTGGATGAAGTAATCGGTGACCCCATCGATTACAAGGGCTTGACATTCACCGTTTGTGATCCAACGACCCCTAACAACAGTGGCCGGTTGGGCATTTATCCCAATGGGCTACGCCACAAAGCGGCCGAAGTCATCGGGGAATATCAGGTGCCTATTCAGGACAATAGCAGCAGCAGTATCTATGAAGAATAAGTAAGAGCTCAGACAAGTCCTACAGATTGGTGTACTGGCAAACCCATCTATGATTGGATTAATGCAAATTGCGATTAATAACCTATCATTGTAGATGGGTTTGTTAATTCTATTGATATGAAACGCTTCGCTTTACTACTATTCATCGCCTTGGGCTGCTGCCCCTTATTCGCTCAGGAAGATCAAGACCCACTCATCATGGACTTTGAGCGTTATGACCCGCCGTCTACCTTGGTAGTGCCGGAGCATCCAACCCATCGCGCCAAATTCCCCTTTATAGATATTCACAGCCACCACTGGCGCATGCACGAGCAAGACCTCGAACTGCTCATACGCCAAATGGACTCTCTCAATATGGCCATCGTCATCAACCTAAGCGGTAGAAACAGCGAGCTACTCAGAAAAATGGTGGAAAATGCCAAGAGAGTAGCGCCCAATCGCATAGCCGTCTTTTCGAACATCAACCTGCAAAGCATCGACGAACCCGATTGGAGCATCGAAACAGTCAAGCAAATAGAATACGACTTCAAGAATGGCTCGAAGGGATTGAAGATTTATAAAAGCCAAGGCATGTTCAACAAGGATAACGCAGGCAACCGCATCCGAATCGACGATCCGCGCATCGACGCCGTTTGGGCCAAATGTGGCGAGCTGGGCATGCCAGTGTTGATCCACTCTGCCGATCCAAAATCATTCTGGGAGCCACATGACGAAAACAACGAGCGTTGGCTGGAACTCAAACTACGCGCCCGCCGCAAGCGCAGCGCAACCGACCCGGCCCCCTGGGAACAATTGATCAAAGAACAACACAATGTCTTCAAAAAGCATCCCCAAACCAACTTTATCGCAGCACATATGGACTGGCATGCCAACGACCTGCAACGACTGGGCGAGTTGCTGGATGAAATGCCCAATATGTACGTCGAAATCGGGGCCGTCATCGCCGAATTGGGGCGTCAACCTCGGGCAGCCAATCGCTTTTTCGAGCAATACCAAGATCGGGTGCTTTTTGGGAAAGACTACTACAAGCCAAGTGAATACAGCACCTATTTCAGAGTGTTGGAAACGGACGATGAGTACTTCCCATATTACAAGCGTTACCATGCCTTTTGGCGTATGTACGGCCTGGCATTGCCCGATGACATTCTTAAAAAACTCTACTACAAGAATGCCTTAAAAATACTTCCAGACATGGACGCCACTCTATTTCCAGAATAACCGACCATGCTGCGATTCATCTGTCGCAACTTGGGATAAACTGGCACGCCAAAGCAAGGACCAATGAATTATACAAAATTACCGAAGATCGAATTGCACCTCCACCTGGATTGCTCCCTGAGCTATGAGGTCGTCAAACAATTGCAGCCTGCCACTAACCTGGAAGACTTCCAATCGTCTTTTATCGCCCCTCCAAAGTGTAGGGATTTGGCAGATTACCTGAGCCGGGCGATCAAAGGTGTCGAGTTAATGCAAAGCAAGGAGCAGCTGCGCTTGGTCACCCTCGATCTTTTCCGACAGCTTCAACGCGATCACGTTTTGTATGCGGAGATTCGCTTCGCCCCCCTGCTGCACGTCGCAGGAGGCTTGCATGCGGAGGAAGTCGTGGCAACCGTCAACGAGGCAACAGCAGAAGGGATGGCGCAAACAGGCATAGAAGCAGGACTGATCCTTTGCACCCTCAGACATTTCGACCCAGCCCAGAGCATGCAAACCATCCACTTGGTCGAAAGCTTCAAGGGTACTCAAGTGGTAGGCTTCGATATTGCAGCAGACGAAGCAGGCTTCCCCATCGATGCCCACATTGAGGCTTTTGCCTATGCCCACCAAAAAGGCATTCCGTGTACAGCACATGCAGGTGAGGCCAAAGGACCGGAAAGCGTACGCGAGACACTTCAACATTTCAAGCCTTCCAGAATCGGCCATGGTGTTCGCAGCACAGAAGACCCTGCCTTGATGCAACAGCTGGTCAAAAACAACATCCACCTGGAAGTTTGTCCAACCAGTAACATCCAAACAAACATTTATGAGGGCATGCAAAACCACACCATTAACCAACTTTACCAAGCGGGCGTTTCTCTGAGCATCAATACAGATGCCCGCACCATTTCAAATGTGCGCCTGGAAGATGAATATCGCTCCCTAGAGGAAACCTTTCACTGGACAAAAGAGCATTTTCTGAAATGTAACCTGGAGGCCCTCAAGCATGCCTTCCTATCGGAAGAGAAGAAAGAGAAAATTAGAAAGGCACTACTGGAAGCCTACAAGCTCACGGGCTAACATGGACAATGTGCCAATCCATTGTTTGAGGAATGCGAGCAAAGAAAAACGGGCAGCTACAGTTAATGGGCTGCCCGTTCGCTATTCACTATAATTGATAAAGCATCTCTTGATTTCAGATTTGTTTGACTTACGTTCCTGTGAAATTTGTTCTTGAATGGCGTGCATCATCTGCTTACGCGTCCACTCGCATCGCCACTCAAAAGTTTTTCAACCTCTGCTACCGTTACCAAATTGGCGTCCCCATAAATGGTATGCTTTAAACAAGAAGCAGCTACGGCAAAGTTGAGTGCCTTTTGATCGTCATCCGGATAGCTTAATAGACCATAGATGAGTCCCCCCATAAAACTGTCGCCCCCTCCTACTCGATCGACAATATGTGTGATCTCATAAGTTGGAGCAGTGTGAAAAGTTGTGCCGTCGTACAAAATGCCAGACCAAGTGTTGTGCGAAGCACTGATCGAACCGCGAAGGGTAGTGATGACCTTTTTGGCCCGCGGAAACATATCCATCAATTGCCGCAGAACGGAATGGTAGGAGGCAGCATCGACGGCATGCCCTTGGGTGACATCGAGCCCTTCCGGATGCAAACCAAAGTGCTTTTCGGCATCTTCTTCATTGCCCAAAATGATGTCGCAACCGGCCACTAATTCAGGCATGATCTCACCGGGCGCTTTGCCATATTTCCAGAGCTTCTTTCGATAGTTCAAATCAGTCGAAACCGTGATGCCCATTTGATTGGCCACCTGTATGGCCTCCAGGCAGGCATCGGCTGCACCCTGAGAGATGGCCGGGATAATGCCCGTCCAATGAAACCAGGCAGCATCCTTGAATACATTCTCCCAGTCAATCATTCCTTTTTGCAGGGTCGATATGGCAGAATGGGCTCGGTCATATATCACTTTACTGCCTCTACTCACTGCACCGATTTCCAAAAAATAAATGCCCAATCTTTCGCCACCTCTTAATATGTGCTGGGTACCGACCCCCCTTTTGCGCATTTCCATCAGGGCGCAATCGCCAATGTCATTTTCGGGCAAGCGGGTCACAAAGTCGACGGGAACCCCATAGTTGGCAAGCGATACAGCAACATTGCTTTCGCCACCACCATAGACCACATCGAAGGAGCTAGCCTGCGAAAAGCGTTTGAGATTCGGGGGGGTCAAACGGAGCATGATCTCTCCGAAGGTTATTACTTTTTTCATATTGCAAATGCAAAAGTTGTAGTGAGCTTATGAAAATGCCAGACCACCATTAATATCAAAATTAGCACCTGTTACAAAGGAGGTTTCGCTGGATGCCAGGCAGGCCACCAAATTGGCCACCTCTTCCGGGCGCCCTTCTCTGCGCAGCGGTGTCTTACCCGCCACAATCTCCCGCACATTGTTTGGCGTAAAGGTATCGTGGAAAGTCGTTGCGATCAATCCGGGACACAGCGCATTGACTCGAATGCCGTTGGGACCCAATTCTTTGGCCATTGCCCGGGTAAAGGTCATAACAGCGCCCTTAGAAGTTGCATAGGCAGAGGCACCGCCACCGCCGCCATCCCGTCCGGCCTGTGAAGCAAGATTGATGATGGAACTCCCCTCGGGCATGTGCTTGATCACAGCTTTGTGCATCATAAAGACAGATTTGAGGTTTAAGTCCATGACAAAATCCCAGAATTTTTCATCCATTTCGCATAGCTTCTTGCGGGCCACCAAGCCACCTGCATTGTTGACCAAGATGTGGATTTTATCGCCAAAAGAATTTCTGGCTTCTTCCGCCAAGCGGAAACATTCATCCCACTTTGTTAAGTCGGCCTTCACAGCAATCGCATTGCCACCTGCATCCAAGATGTGCTTCAGCGTGTCTTCTGCATCCTTTGGTGTATTGTAATAATTGATGACTACATTGGCCCCCATCGAAGCCAATTTGATGGAGATGGCTCTCCCAATATCTCGTCCACCACCTGTAATGATGGCTGTTTTACCAGTTAATTCCATGAGTTAGATTTTAATTTAGTTTTTTAATGAGTTGAAAACGAATGATGCAGCTGTTTTCAAGTTTCATAACATCTTCCGTTTTCTATGTTGATAATTCATTTTAATCCAATTCAAGCATTTGAATTCTTCAGTAGGTCTAATACTTGGGTTTTAGTGGTTCGATTTTCGGACATAGCAACCAAATACTTGCCATTGCAATAACTGCCAGAGCAGCACCGATGATGAAAGCAGGTGTGTAGTTACCATCTGAAGTCAGCCAGGGGATGAGGGAGGTTAGGCCAACGGCCCCCAACTTGGCAGCCATTCCAGCAAAGCCGGCCAGTGTTCCAACCGTTTTTCCACCAAAGAAGTCGCTTGGCAGCGTTTGAACATTTCCGATCGCTGTTTGAAAACCAAATAAAATAACGGCCATCAAAAGAACGGCTGTGACTGGTTTTCCAGGGTTCGACATGGCCAACAAAGTAGGCAGCATAATCAAACACCCAAGTGTGATAATCAGCTTGCGCGTGCGCCCCACTGTCCAACCGGCCTTCATTCGATTTTGAGCCAGGATGCCACCAAACCAGGCGCCTAGCATAGCTCCGACATACGGCACCCAACCATAAATACCAATTGTTTTTACATCCATGTTGTAAACTTCGGATAGGTAAATTGGAATCCACAAAACGAACAACCACCAAATGGGATCGATGACTGCCGAGGCGATGATGACCCCCCAACTTTCCTTGTGCGACAACATTTGCAGGGTCGATGGATTGTAGCCTTCATCATAGTTACCATCTGCATCTACATCTTGGTTTTGCTGACCAGTCAGAATGTATTGCCGCTCTTCCTCCGTAATCCACGGGTGAGCTTTTGGCGGTGCCTTTACCAATACCATCCAAGGAATCAACCACAACATACCTGTCAGACCAACTAGAATGAAGATAATTTTCCAACTGAAATAAACAGTCAAAAATGCGATTAAGGGAATGGAAATAATGCCGCCAATAGCAGCACCAGAATTAAAAATACCTTGTGCCAAGGCCCGCTCTTTTGTCGGAAACCACTCTGCATTGCCCTTTGCTGCACCCGGCCAGTTACCAGCCTCCGCCACCCCCAAAATGCCTCGAAAAATACTGAAGCTCAGGACGCCTTTTGCCAAAGCATGCAGCGCCGTGGCAATGGACCAAATCCCGATGGATAGCGCAAAGCCAAGACGCGTTCCGACCCAGTCAAAAATCTTTCCGAAAATGGCTTGTCCAAATGCATATGAAAAGACAAAGACAATCGAGATCAAAGCATAAATTTCCTTGCGCTCCAAGCTCGTCAAGTCCGGGTAAAGATCAACGGCAATCTCCGGCCAAAGGACGCTGAGCGATTGTCGATCGATGTAATTGATGATGGTCGCAATGGCAATCAAAGCAATCACCCACCAACGTAATCCTTTTAGTTTCATTTCGTTTTGTTTTCCAGGAAGTCTTCGCGCAAGGGGCTAAAAACATCGATCAAGCGCCCTGCCTTAAGACAAGTACAACCGTGCATGACCATCGGCGGAATGTAGTACGAATCACCTCCTTTGATGGTTTTGACCTCGCTGCCAATCGTCATTTCAAATTCACCGCTTTCGACATAAGTAACCTGCGAATGATGGTGGTTGTGCAACTGACCGACACCGCCTTCTTTAAAATCGGCAACGACGAGCATGATCTTATCATCGTAGCCGTGAATCTGACGCCTCAGTAGCGGGTCTACTTCTTCCCACGTCATTTCTTCCTGAAAGAAAAATTCTTTACTTGCTTTTACAGTACTCATATCAATTTTTGTTTGTTAGATATTGAATTTGATAGGCTCCTTGCCAAACGTATTTTTCATCATGGATCAAGAGCTCGTGCTGCTGATCCGGAGCAGCGTCTTGGTTGGCTAGGAAGATGCTCCATGTTCCGGTCTTAGTGCAAATTTCAAATAGGGTATATTTTTCATCTTGGTGAATTAAATCAATGGATTCCAATTGACTGAACGGATCAGTTGGGATTTCCGTAACGGGATCGTAAGAGCCGTGGGCTTCCACCACAGAAATGAAGACGGCCTCTTTTACCTGCTTTTTTCGAATCAAAAAACAAGGATCGCGACGCAAGTTGAAAGCGGGATCATCGGCACCCAATCGGCCAAAAATCAGTTCGTCTTGCTCGTCTACCAGCGAAGTCATTGTAAAAAAGTTTCCCTTGTTCAACCAAGTAAGCTTTGCGTTTTTAGTATCAGATTTTCCAGTAGCTTCCTTCCAAATGTGCTGGTAACCATTGGCCGTTCCGAGGGGTTTCTGAATCGATGATTCCGTCTGATAATCAAAACTACTTTGCAGCAGATGTCCCTGAAACCAAAGTGGCAAATCGTATTGACGGGCCGTTGCAGCATTGGCTCGAAAGACATCAACCAACATTGGCTTTTTCAACTGTTTGTCATCGATCAATATAAGTGTGCGATGCATTTCCACCCCGGGATAAGCATGTAGGTCTTTGGCACTGACGAGCTGGTGATTCTCCGCTGTTAAATTAGAAAAATAGAGGTCGGGATGATGTGCCTCTCCCTTTTTCACACTGCCCTCATAGTGCGATTGTTCATCGACGACCAGTGTATTGTGTGCAATACTTTGCTTGGCAAATGTTTTATTCTCTGGCAGGTAGCGGCCTCCGCCCTTTTGGTCGATGTTCACCCAGCGAGCCGCTCCATAGTCTTGAATGATTTCACCCAATTCATCGTAACAGGAATAAGACAGTTTATCGAAATGGCCATGCCCCATTCCGTGCGCCGAATACTTCATCACAGCACACAACTCATCCTTTTCTTGGGTCCTCATTCTCAAGATTGCAACCCCTCCCTTTTCACCACCAGCCCCGTCCCGATAAACCATCGGTTGTTGCATAAATGGCT
>JBCCSZ010000227.1:0-13105 GCA_039199225.1 Bacteroidota bacterium | reverse complement strand
TCATTTGGTAGGAAATTAACAAAAGAAAGTCTATATTCACTCGGATCAAATATAGAGCAAAGGTACATGGGCAAAGAGATTTTTATCAGTTACCGTAGAGAAGACGGACGCGCACTGGCCAGAATGCTGAAGTTGGAGTTGGAGGCACACTTGCAAAAAGAGATGGTTTTTCTCGACCTGGACAATATCGACAGCGGAGAAAAATGGCCTAAAAAACTCGAAAATGGCGTTCGGGAGGCCAGCCTCATCCTGGTCATCATCAGCCACAAGTGGCTATTTGCGCAAGATACCGATGGGCATCGTCGCCTCGGCCAAGAACACGATTGGGTGACCAAGGAGGTTGAATTGGCACTCGAATTGGAAAAGGAAATGATTCCGATCTTGCTCGACAATGTCCGCTTTCCCTCGCTGCGCGCCCTACCCAAGAGCATCGTCTACATGGCCGATTTCCAGAAATTCGACTTCCGATTCGATAAGTGGACACAGGATTTTCAACCGCTATTGGAGCGCGTCAAGGAATTGATCAAATGGGACGAGCGGGTCTTGGAGTCTGCAGCCGAAGATGATTCGCCGGAAATTTCTCAAATCGACCAAGAGCTGCCCTTTTCCTCCAAGGTCAAAAAAGCACCCGATCATCCATTTGTAGGTCCCGTTTCTTTCAGAGAAGAGGAAGCCAAAGTGTTTTTTGGCAGAAGCTCTGAAATTCTCGACTTGCACGACAGCATTTCCAACCCAGAACGCCAATTGACCCTCTTTTTTGGTCCTTCAGGCGTGGGTAAGTCCTCTCTCCTATTCGCAGGTCTGCTGCCAAGGATGCAAGACCACTGGAATATTTTTTACGAAAAAAGAAAGGCATCCATCGGCCTGCCACAAGGCTTGAAAAATTTGCTGGTCAAGGAACGCGACCCATCGCTTCCAACCCTGATTTTGATGGATCAGGTTGAAGAGATGTATACCAATATCTGTCCGTCCCTCGGAAATGAAGAGCCAGATATTCTCCTGGAAGACATCATCAAGCTGCTGGACCAGGAGCCCAATACACATATTTTGCTGAGTTTCCGAAAGGAATTCTTGTCGGAATTACAAAGCCTTTTTTCCTCTCGAAACATTTCCTTTCTGCCCCATCCACTCAATCCGTTAAAAGATGCCGGCATATTGGAAGCCATCAATGGCGTAGCACGCTACGATCACTTGAGAAAGGTCTACCGAGGGCTGAACTTTGAAAAAGGCTTGCCCGAAAAAATCCGCGATGACATCATCAAGGGACAGAAATCGCATGTGGGACCAATGCTCCAAATACAGCTTCGCAAGATGTGGGATGTAGTTCGAAAAGACATCACCCCGACCCTGACTTTCGACTTGTACGAACAGATAAAGGACAACAGCCTAGAAGAATTTCTCTTGCAGCAAATTTCCTCCATAAAAAAGGACTACACCAATGAGGTCGACAGCGGCTTGGTGTTGGATCTGTTGCATTTTTTCACCACAGAAAAAGCCACGGCTGGCGAACACACCCTAGCGACCATTCAAAAACGCTACGACCAAAAAGCTCCCATAAAGAAACTCTGCCAGATGCTGATTGACCACTACCTAGTGCTGATGCATCAAACGGCAACCGAAACAACCTGGCGACTGGTACACGACGCTTTTGCCCCCCTCATCATCCGACTGTTCAACAACTCGGACCGTCCCGGCCAGCGGGCTTTTCGCATCATCGACAGCAAGCAAAAAGACATTCAGGATGGCATAGATGTCGACTTCAGTCCCAAAGACATCGATACCATTCGCACGGGGATAAAGGGCATGCGTCTACTAACGGAGCAGGAAATGACCGCCTTGGAGGTCAGCGAAGCGCGAAACCTAGAGCAAAAAAGGCAATTACAACAAAATACACAGCAAGCAGTCAATCTATTTGTAGAAGCGGCCATAGAAGAAATCAAGCAGTTGCAGTATGAAGGAGCGCTGAAAAAACTGATGGCAGCCGGCAGTCTCATCGATGAAAACAAACAGCTAGCCACTTACCTGATGGAGGTGGCCTACTTTTACAACGAATCCGGCCAATCTGAAGGCACATTGGCCATTTGCCAAAAAATCGTTGAGCTACAGGGAAAAACCCATAAATACAAAAGCGACCTCGAATCTGTTCAGCAGGAAGGCATCACCCGCAACTTTATCCGACAACTCCTTTTCAAATTGGACGAACAACAGTTTGAAAAGCTGGAACAGCGTTACTACCCACAGATGGTCGTGGTGAAAGGCGGGGCTTTCGAAATGGGCCATACCAAAGGAGAAACCATGTCGCGCCCGGTCCACAATGTTCAATTGAGTACCTTTCGAATATCAAACAGCCCCATCACCTTTTGGCAATTTGGACTGTACTGCAAATCGGTCGGTCGGGACATCCAGGGATTCTCCCACAGTTGGGGCATCGAAGGCAGCAACCCCGCCATCAATGTGCGCTGGTACGACTGTCTGCTCTATGCCAACTGGCTCAGCGAACAATTCAATACAGAGCCAGTTTTTCACGACGAATTGCCCGACAACCTCCAGCTGACAAAAGAGGAAGCAGAGCGCCTGGCCGAACAAAGCCACCACCAACCTTGCCTAACAGGAACACCAGATTGGAATTCGAATGGCTTTCGATTACCAACGGAGGCCGAATGGGAGTATGCCGCCCGCGGAGGCAGAACGCAGTTTGAGCTGGAACCGAGCCTATACGCCGGTGATACCGACATTGCAAAGGTAGCCTGGTATGATGTAAATGCTAAAAACAGAACCCACCCCACCAAGCAACTAAATTCCAACAGCCTTGGCCTATACGATATGAGCGGCAATGTTTGGGAGTGGTGCTGGGATGGATTCGAAAAGGAATATTACAAGCGAAGCCCCATCAAAAACCCCAAAGGCCCTAGTACCACCAAATCCAAGGTATTGCGGGGAGGCTCCTATGACAGCTTCCACATTGCCTGCACGGTCTACAAACGCTACGGTTTTTCACCCAATAGCAGGGACTTCAAACACGGTTTTCGAATCGCTCAAAACATGCGAGAGTACGTCATCGATAAAACAGAGGAAGAATAGCCGACAGCGCTCAAATAGGCAATGGAATGTTTCTAGATGATTCGCTGATTCTATTTTTTATTCATTGAATAAACAGAGAGAAATTTCTGAATGAGTAAAATAAATTTATACCCTAAATAGCTAAACCTATGCTTGATGAACTGAAAAAAGGACTGATCCGAATCTTGGATGCCGATGGCAATACCGCAGGCATGGGGCTATTGATCAACGAAAAGGGATACATCCTGACAGCCTCACAGGTCATCATGCCCATTGAAGAGCAACAAACGGACAGTTTTCCGCAAGAGGCCATCACCTTTGAGTTCGTTGGCCAGTCGGCGCGATCCAGGGCGCCCAAAATACACCAAGCCATTCCGCTAAAGACCCGCTGGGTTCCATTTTCGGAGGGCAATATGGCCATCTGTCATTACAAGTCGAAATTGCCTGTTGGGGTGCAGCCCTACCCCATTGGTAGCTCATTGGAAAAACGCAGCCGAAAAGATGAGTTGTTGTTTGCTGGCATAGACTTGGGCGGTTTGTTGTTTCCGTGCAAGGCATGGTTACAGGGCCGGGTGATGGATTTTAGCTTGAAGTTTGAAACGCTTAAGTTTTCCAGTAAGGTTCGGGAGGTGCAATTGGCTGGCAGTCCAATATTGAATTGCCGGACGGGCAACATCATCGGCTTTTATGCTTTCCGTCCGTCCGACCAAAAGGTATTTATTGTGCCTTCGGAGGTCATCAAGGGCTACTACAGCAGCTTTTTGGAATTGGAGAAGGCATTTCAGCATTTGGAAGAACTACCGCCGGAATCCATCAGCGACCGCTCGGTTTCGACGGCGCAGGAAGGTCCCCGGCCCATTAATATTCAGAATTTTTACGCCAAAACAAAGGATGCTTCCATTGGATTTCTGCAAAGCTTCCCCCAGCTAAAAACCTTGGAAGGCAAGCGGAGGCTGCTGCAAAGCCTGGATGTCGAGCAATTAATGGATTGGATTTCCAGCGATTACACAGAAGCCAAAAACTGGGACATCATCCTGTCGAAACTATCCCTCAGTAAGATCGATGCCGTTTTGGCTTTGATCAAAAATCTGCATATCAGTAGGGAAAAAGCGGAGCTGCGCAAAAGAAAAAATGAGCTGTTGAGGGATTGGCAAAAAATCAGGCTGACGCCCTATCGCTTCATCTTTCAAAACTATTTGCACCGCATCATTTCGATTTCGGAATATACACATTTGGATCGCGTCTATGTCGATCTTTTGGGAGAGGGCCAAGCCAATGCGCTCTTACTGGATACCATGGCCAGTGAGCAACCCAGTCAGTATACCAGCCGACCCAGTAAAGCCAACCGCAGCAGCGATTCGAAGGATTCCGAGGCGGACGATTCTTCGAAAAGTAGCGAAGATACCTCCGGCCCCAAGGTGGATTACATTCTCAACATCGCCAAAAAAGTCGATCGCTTTATCATCACTGGTGCGCCGGGTTCTGGTAAGACGGTGACGGTCAAAAAGATTGCCTTTCAAAGTGCAGATGAAGTTCGGCGGGGCGAAAAAGATGCAAAAATTCCGATCCTGGTCGTTGCCAATCAGTTCAATGATAAAAATACGATTGAGTCGCTCATCCAAAAGGAATTTCCCAAGTGGAACGATCCCTACCTGGATAAAAGCCGCTTGCTGTTGCTCATCGATGGTTTCAATGAAATCAATCCGGCCTATCAAAACAATGCGCGAAAGCAAATCTTGTCTTTGTTGCGCAAGGAGGAGGAAATATCCTTTATCCTCAGTGCCAGAAAGTACAAATTCTACAACGCCTACAACCTGCCACATTTCGAGCTGAAGGAATTGCAGGACGAGCAGGTAGAGGAATACATCGCCGCCTATCAGCCACAATACAAAACAGAGATACTGGCTGAGATCAAAAGCAAAAAGAATGAAAAGATAGAGTCACTGATTTACAATCCATTGACGCTTTTTATGATCATCTTTACCTTCGACTTGGAGAGCAAAACGCTGCCTTCCAACAGAGGGCGCTTGTTTCGGAATTTCATCTCGCGCATCCTGAGCTGGAAGCAAGCATTTTCGGACAGTAGTCTGCCGTATCAGGTTAAAGAAAAATTATTATCGAGACTCGCCTATCAAATGCGCATCGACAATTTCAATCCGCCGGTAGAAAATGTCGTCGAGCTTTTCAAAGCGCACTTAATAGAGATGCAAGAAAACGGCTTGCTAGAGGATGAAACCATCGATATACCAACGGAAATCAGCAAGGTGTTGGAGGACTTTTACAATAATTTGGTCCTCAAAGAAAACCTGCCACCTCCACTAGAAGAATTGGAGGAAGAAGCAGAAGCGAGCGAGCGGGTGACCACCATTTCATTCATGCACGAAAGCTTCCTGGAATACTTCTGTTCTCTGGAAATACAACAAACATTTAAACAAAAAAATAAAATAAACATTGATTTTGCTGCGACCGAATGGTTCGAAACCATTTTGATGGCCAGCGACTTATTTGAAAATGAAAGCAGCCTGACGAAATACCTAATCTTCCTCTACTTTGGTGGAGAGCCTCTGAAGGTTCGCTTCCAAAAAATGCAGGCCATCCAGCCGGAAGAAGGCGATGAAGCCGATGCCAGAAAGGCGGCATTCAACAACGAGGAAGAAATGGCAGCCGTTCGGCAATCTTTGAGAGACATACAAGAAACAGTCAAAGTTTCCTTTGATTACAATTCCATCTTTTACGAGCGCATCGACATTGCCTGTAAGACAGCTTTCAATATAAAAAACAACCACCCGGCCGCTTATGAGGCCCTGGAAAATCTTTTTCTAAAGCACCTTTCTTATTGGAAGTACTTTTATTTGATTCGCACCACGGAGGATGTCTTTGCAGAAGTGGAAGAGACAGAACCTCCAAGCCTGAATAGTATCCTCATGGCCACCGGCGGGCTTTCCAGTGAGAAGGTCTTCACCGAGTTGTTTCACACCTATGAGTGGATGCTGATTTGGTTGAAAAATACTTATCCCAAGCAGCAAGAAAGCAGGCCCCGCAGCAATGCCAACCAAAAAGCCAAGGCACTCATCAGCAACCTCAGTGATTTTTATTTGCTGTACGATTTTTTGAAAAAAGAGCCAGACACCAGTCAGTGGGGAGAGGTGGAGCATTTAGTGTCCAACTTCTGCAATCAAAATCTGGGGGACATTGACCGCTATTTGAAAAATGCCATGCCCCTAAAGCTCAAGCAGCAACGCTATCAGGATTTAAAAGCACAGTTGAAAAAGTTATCTGCCGTCCGAAAAGCCCTCCTGCAAGAGTATCAAACTACCTTGGATGCGGTTAAAAAGGTACAAATCGAAGAGCGCCTGGATGCCATAGAAAACCTCAAAGAACTCGAAGAGGAGGCTTTGAAGTGGCTACAGCAAATCGGCCGGCAAGACCCGGAATACTACATCGCCAATGTCGACACGGGGGATGAACGCTCCATCGAAAATTTTGTCAACTACATCCCGACGCTCTCCTACAACCCCAAAGTACAAGAAAAGCTGTTGTCCATTCTTTTCAAGGGCGGTACGAAGTTGGAGTTGCAACTGGCCATTGTCAAAATCCTGATTAAAAATTATTATCAAACAGAGGAGGTTCTAAAATTCGTAACCCAGAATTACGAAAAGCTGATGGAACTGCAGGACTTTTCACAGCTCATTCAAGACCACTACCTATTGACCTTACCACAGGATTCGCTGACGCCAAAGTTGCAAAAACTGTTCATTCCCAACAGCCAGGATTCACTGCAAAACTACCTGTACAGCACCAGCCCCCAAGAGCAGGAAAACAAACTATTGCTCGTCACCGATCAAGAAAAGTACAGCTTGATCCGATTGAAAAATAGACTGCCGGACAAAATCATTTTCACGCCCAGCCTCGACCTCAAGTTCAAAGATGAATTGCCGTTTCCCAAAACCGGGCAGCTGATTCTCGGCCCCGATATGTCGATCCAGATTCCGATGATTCACGCTAAGTTGAGCAAAAATAAAAACGACATTCACCTGTATTTTCGAAAAAGTGATTTCCCAGTCAGCGAGTCATTGCCACATAATGGTATGGTGGAAATTGTCGGCTATGGACAGCATGAAATCAAGGGTAAAAACAAAGGAAAGCTTCGGGCAGATTTGGAAGATGGGACGAGGGTTACAGGCAATTGCTATTCTGTTTACATCAAAAAAAAGCAAATATTTCCAAAAGAAGGCACATTAAGAACAACAGATGGTCAAGCCATTACCTTCAAGCAATACATCGACCCCGAAAAGAAATCGCGCTATTGCATCCACCTGTTTTCTGAATCCCACAAAACCTCTAAAAATACAGCTGAAAGCTGGGGATTTGAAAAAGACCAGGAGGTGATACTCAACCAATTAAAGTTTGTGGTTACCGATGTCAATACCGTGGATCGGAGGATTAGACAGTACGATATAGCGCCCGTCCATTGCATCAGCCAGGAAGTCGTTGATCCATCGAAGTGGTACCTACCGCCACAGGGCTTACTCCATCCGGACTCCATCGCCAATGACGAACACCTCATCCAGGAAATCCGGCAGCACTTGGAGGAGGAAGAGGTCGAATTACTCATTAACGAATTGCGCATCAAGTATTTATTCCACGAAGAGCTACAAAGTGTCGACTACGGCATCACTCTCAAAAGAGTGGCAACAGCCAATCAAAACCAGGTCGTCTATTATTCAAATGGTCAATTGGTAGAGACCAACCTACCGGCCGAACGGCTGAGCGAAATATCCGAAAATACCATCATCGTTATCGATAAAGGAGGGGTTATCCATCCCGTTGTCCCTCCTCGGGAAATAGCGCGCGCCGGCTTTGAAGAAAGCTTTATCGACAGCATCAAATACCAAGACAGAGAGTTACAGTATATTTTCATTTTCAATCCGGATGGTAAAGACTACTTTCTGCACCACAGCCGCATCACCAGCTTTATTCCCAAGCGCTACGATCGGGTGAGTTTTTATCCCTGCCAAAACTATTCGAGCAAATATCGGAATTTCCCAATGGCGCGCTTGATCCACAAAATCGAAGAGGGCGATGAAACGCTTCGCTTAGAGTCGACCAAGGATCAAGATGCGATGATCCAAAAATACGCAAGTGCCATTGAGCTTTACCGAAATTCGAGCGGCATCCCGGACTATGAAAAAAATGAAAGCATTGCCGCTCTATTGGAAAAAATTGCCAACTGCTTTTTCCGATTGAAAGAATACCGACACTCCTTGGATACCTGTGAAGAAGCCCTCTACTACAACAGACGAAGTGTATCGGCCAAAATGACGATGGGCAATTGCTTCATGGAGCAAAACAAGTTTACGAAGGCCATCAAAACTTACAAGGACATATGGGTTGCCAAACGCAAAGACATGTACTACATCGACAATCTGGCCTTTTGCCACCTGGCGCAGGGACAGTCCAGCGACGCCCGTTATGTCTACAACAATTATTTCGATTCCAAGGACAATGAATTCGACGTTAAAAACATCGAGCTGCTGAAAAACATGGTCTATTCGCTGATCGAAATTGAAAAAATCTATTGGGCTGAGACGGAACTCCTGCGGGTTCCGCTGGAATTCAAGGCCGCTTTTTGTCCTTTGATGGTGCGCGTTGCTAAGGGGCTGGGAAGGGTCAACGAAAAGGAAAAACACGAACGAGCTTTCAAGCTGTTTGAGCAAATCGAAGAATACAGCTCCGACCCTATTTTTAAAGCCGAATATGCAGCCTTTTTCAACCGACGCGGAGATTACGACGCCGCCCAATCGCATTTCAATAAGGCCAGAAGTCTGACCGAGGAAAAGGAAAAAATCGAGCTGATTTATCTCAATAGCAGCGGCAAATACCACGATGCTTGGCTACTGAGGAAAAAGCGTGTACGGAATAAATTTGAGAGCTTCCAATACGCTAATGTTCTTTTTGGGGAAGGTCAGTACGAAAGGGCCTATCAAGAGGTGGAGTCTGCCAAAAATCGATTTTCCGATTGCCCGTACTACCTACCCGAGTTCGAAGGCTTGCAAGCTACCATTTTAAAGCGCCAAATGTACAAAAAGCGCAAACGCGAAAAGGTACTCGACTTCAGACTGCATCGACGTTGCCTGGGGCATCTGGAACAGGCCATTGAAATCAGCGCTACTCAGGAACGCAAAATGAAGCATTCGCTCAATAAAGCTTTCCTCCTCATGGAAACCGACATGCAGCAGCACTACGAAGAAGTAGACGCCATACTCAAGGAAGTCAGGGCCTTCGATCTCCGCTTCAAAAACTTGATGAAGGCCATCAACCTACTGCACTCGGGACCCATACGCACCAGAAAGCGCGGAAAAAGAGGAGGTAGACGACGCAAGAAGTAAGCTACACAAACTGATGCTTCACAGCAAACAACACCAGGCCGACAATATTGCGTACGCCCGTTTTATCCAACAGCCGCTTCCGATGTCCTTCGACCGTACGGACACTTAGATAGAGTTGCTCGGCGATTTCGTTGGACGTGTACTGCTGGCAGATGAGCTTGAGAATTTCCACCTCGCGGCGGGTGAGCTTTAGCTCGTGTCCCAATCGATTGATCTTTGATTGAACGGAAGGCTGTCTGACGTCTTTGAGCAGTGCTTTGGAGACGTATTCGTTGAAGTAAAAACCTTTTGCCACAACTGTTTCGATTGCTTCCCGCAGGATGTGAGGCTCCTCGTTTTTGAGCAAATAACCGTTGGCGCCATTTTTCATAACGTGGTTGATAATGCTCTCATCGTTGTACATCGACAAGAGCAATACTTTTATATCGGGATATTTGTCTTTGATGATGGAGGTAGCCTCGATGCCATTCATAATGGGCATTTTCAGATCGACAAGGATTACATCTGGTTGGTGTAGTGGAATGAGGTCCAGCAATTCCTGGCCATTCTTAGCTTCTGCGACGAGTTCTATGGTCTCAAATGTATTGATGAGCAGCCGGAGTCCATTTAAAAATAGTACTTGATCATCCGCAATAATCAATTTAATTTTTGCCATTTATTCATTTTTTAGGGGTTATGGAGCTGCTCCCAATGTAGCAAAAGAACATCGAATTTTATAGTACGTATTTCTACGCTATTTTTCGACTGTAACTACTCTATTTTTAAAATAGGTGCCAGCATCCATAATACATTGACAATAAATAACTTATCTTGTCATTAGAGCGTTAAAATAGCAAAATTCTTGATTGTATTTGAATAATTTTCACCTAAATATTTAACACTGAAAAGCACAACTATGAGTAATTCTGAAATCACCTTGGCACTAACAGAAGAATATGCCAATAATTGGTTGCGGTGTCGGCCAATTGACATCGGGGATTTATTCTCTTTCGAATCAATAAATGGCATCAAGCGATATGATGCCTTTAATTTGGCAGAAAATGGTATCAGTCAACTCCTAACTTTGGATGTTTACAATGGCGAAGCTGGAAATATTGACAGATTATCTGTTGTCATGGGCGTGAAAAAAGCAGTAGTTCCTCCGGCTGATGACGCAGAACAAACAAGAGATATATTCCAGCCCGTCTTGGAGGCAAAACTCAAAAAGGCCATCAATGGAAGTACTGGCTATTATTTTACACTCTCTCCCGTCGATGAATTATTTACACTTAGACAAGTACACCGACGTTACAAAATTCCAGTCAGCCAAAATAATGAAGAAATCGTGGATATGGAAGAGCAGATTTCGCCCAAAGTAGCCCAGCTGCTCATTTTGAAATGGCAAGGTCTCACGACTGCCAATTTGATCAGTGCCTTTGAAGGGCTGACGGGTCTGAATGAAATAAATCTGGCAGGCGATAAAGTAGAGTTGGTTTTGTACGGACAAAAAATAGCTCGGGTCAGAAGGTACAATTACGATGCACTGGAATCAGCCAAAATCATAGAAAGGCTAAGGAACAGAATGCAAGCGACTTTTACCTTGCATTTAGGCGCTGGGCTCGTCGATCCAATATTTCATCCCTACAATTTTCGTCCGATCATCAAAATAGATGGAGAACTACCTAGCCCAGTGGTTCGTCCGGATTTTTTCGATACGTCCAGGCCCTGTCCCCCATTTTGCGAACCACTGAGCGTCATTCCAGTAGGTCCGATAGTAGGTCCTGAATAGATAAAAGGCATTCAGATTTTTGACCAAACATCGAGCTTGTCTCAACAGTCTCGATGTTTGGTTCAACAGAGAAAATAGCGACGACATAAGCAGAAACGAATATTCCAGTAAAAACAAATAACCTATGGAAAAAGGATGGGCCGATTACATTTCCTACATCTCTATGTATTCCATCTTTCTCCCGGTCCTCATTGGCCTATTCCGCCTAAAGCAATTGCTTGGCATTCAAAAATTAGTCGGACTGCTGGTCCTCACCAGCCTACTAGCAGAAACCGGCATTTACCTATTGACTGTTTGGGACATCAGCAACCTCCCACTTATTCATTTATTTACAGCCCTGCAGTTTACTTTGTTGAGCCTGATTTTAGCAAAGGCATTGCGCCCATTATTTCCAGAGCGATTCTTCCAAATATTAATACCCACCTTTTTAGGATTTGCCATCATCGATGCTTTTTTCCTCAATGGTTTATACAACTTCAACAGCTTTGCCAGACCCTTGGCCAGCTCCATTTTATTATTCCTCGCACTGAGCTTTTTTTATAAAACACTGAAAGAATTAAAAATAAAATCTCTGGAACGAGAACCCCTGTTTTGGCTTTGCATCGGCATCGTTATTTACTTCTCCGGTAGTCTGCTCATTTTTTTACTCACCAATTATGTGAAGACTTCCAATGAGGTTTTACGGACGCTTTGGGGAATTCATGCTATATTTAATATCATATTAAACACCTCTTACTCCATTATTTTATGGATCAAACCAACGAGCTAAGCCTGCCTCTGTTCATCATCTTGTGGGGCATCCTTTGCATGCTGTTACTGGCCTTGGCCATCATCATCTTTTTTGTGATCTATCAAAAACGACTGTTTGCCCAGCAGGAACACATCCAGCAAATGAACATAGACCATCAGAAAAAGCTGCTGCAGTATTCCTTCGAAGCCCAAGAATCCGAACGCAAACGCATCGCATCCGACCTACACGACGAAATCGGCAGCACCCTCTCGGCCATCCGCATCTACGTCCACCAACTCAACCACCAACTCCAAGCCAAGCGCTACGAAGACCTAAAATCCGATACCACCCAAATGATCGACCAGGCCATCCACCAAATCAGAGGCATCTCCCACAACCTCTTCCCTCCCAACCTCGAACACCTGGGCCTGCTACAAGCCTCGCGCGACTTTTGCCAGCGCATCCAAAAGTTGAATGCCATTCAAATCGATTTTACCCACGATCTACACATCAAACTCCCTCAAAAGCAAGAACTTACACTTTACCGCATCCTCCAAGAGCTGGTGACCAACTCTCTCAAACACAGTCAAGCCAACACAATCACCCTCCACCTTCAGCAGGCCGACAACCAAATCAGCATGGTGTATCAGGACGATGGCAAGGGGTTCGACCTAAAGCATCAACGACAATCGTCCAACGGTCTGGGCATGAAAAACATTGAGAGCCGCGCCCATGCCATTGGAGCCAACATAGCGTTTCAGTCCGGTGTGCAGGAGGGGTTTCAGTTTCGTTTAGTGCTGGAACATCCCAGCCAGGAGGAGGTGGCCGAAGGCACAGCACCTTCCACCTAAAATGCAGAAAGCCAGACAGTTACACACTATCTGGCTTTAGCTGGCTGTAGCCCCGGCAAGGACACCTTATTCTGAATTGTCTTTCATACCTTTCACACTTATTTTCCTACTTACACCTCATTTTCAGTACATTATGCATGTAAAGCATCCTTTTTTTGTACATTTGTCATAGTTGTTTTACACATATTCTTACACCTTTCTTACACGAATCAGCTATGAGAATCTCCTACTATTTAGCGAGACCAAAAGCAAAAAATACAAGCATTCGACTGTACTATGCTAACAGAAGAGATCCAGTAGTTTGGAG
>JBCCSZ010000226.1:0-13207 GCA_039199225.1 Bacteroidota bacterium | reverse complement strand
CAATTTTGAATTTTCGGATTCCGGATATAATAAATTGGGGAAAAACCGCCAGAATTAGCAGTTTATAATTTAATAACGGATATTTGCAAAAAAGAAACAATCCATGAGACATATAGCTACACTTTTGGGCATTCTATGCGTATTTTTTTTCCAATCCTGCCTGATTAAGCCTCCTGCCAAAATTCCAGACCCCTGGGAAGAAGTTTTTAGCGACGAACTCATAACGCCCATCCGTAATATGTACAATGGCATTGCTCAGTTTTACATCATCTCAGACGATGAATTCGTCCGCATCGATAATAACAACGAGGTCACTGAACGACGGCAAATTCAACTGCCCAGCCGCTTTTTTGGGCGCCCCAGCTTATCGGAAAATATTTTTGTGCGCACCACCCGATTGGATACAGCGCAGGTCATCGAATTTCACCTGACCAAAGTCGCCGATGAAGTCGAATACATCAGGGTGGACGATCTGGAACAGCAAATAGGAGATTTGCTGTCGCATCTTTCAAAGGGTCGGTATACCAGTGCTTTTAACAACGATGGTACACAAATACTCATTCCCTTCGAAAACGACAGCAAAAACATCTATACTTTCGCCTTGTTCGACATCCGATTGAACGGCACCAATTCTGCCTTCGAATCCATCAACCTGCGCCAGACCGTCGAAGTGGATGACCAACCCGTCGATCCGGATGGCCTACACAATGTGCGATTTGTCGGTGGCAACTACTATGTGACCTCCACCAATGGCGTCAGCCGAATCACGCCACAAGGCACCATCGAACACGTAACCAATCAATGGATATTCGATCTCTTCGAGCAAGACAACAAGATTTATGGCACCGGAGCCGGAGGGGGCCTTTTCCTCTCAGAAGACAATGGCCTCAGCTGGAACCGAGACAACGCAGACAATGATCCCACTCAATTGATCTACGTCGAACACGTCAACAATGAGGTTTTTACCCAACGGTTCACAGGCGCTCCCTTCAGCATGGCAGAAGACGATCTGCTGAAAATCAAAAAGGTCAGACTCAATGAAGCCTTTACCGACGATCTGGGTGCCTACAACAACATTCGCTACTTTTTTGGGAAATACTACCTCGGCGTGCAAAAGCAGCTTTACTATACAGACGAGTTGAAGTTGGATGAGGAGTGAGTTGGGTGATCGGTGGTTTGGGGATTGAGTGATTGGGTGATCGGGGATTTGGTGATTGGGGATTTTTACTTTTGGGGCTGCTTATTGTTCAGCGGAAGAGTATCTAAGAAATGACTTACGGCAGCATCGTTTTGTAGGATGATGAGCTGTTTTTGGTCTTTCCATTTGTCCATTTTTTTGAGGAGCGTGGGGCGGCGGTCACGTCTGAAGTGCAAGACGAACAGCAAAAAAGATAGGCTGAAGCGCTCTGGACATCCTTTTTGCATGTCGGCTCTAGCCCTGCCGTAGTTTTTCAAAATCCGTAAGATGACACGCCAAAGGCAGATGATTGTGGGGTAGTCCATAAAGACGATCGTATCGGCTCGTTTCAGGCGGATGTCCACTGTACCATTGTAATTGCCATCGATGATCCATTGGTCTTTTGCGGCAAGGGCTGTGACAGACGCTTCCCATTCTTCCTTCTCGGATTCTACCCAGCCATCCTTCCAGTAATACTGATCTAAATGAATGAGCGGCAGCTGGGTTTGCTGGTGTAACTTCCGCGACAAGGTCGACTTACCAGCACCGCAGCAGCCGATGATCATAATTCTTTTCATAGAAGGCATCAGAAATTTATCGTATCAACTTTTCGGGCTTACCAGCGAGGGCCTATTTGTTTACCTCCTGCCAAAGACCGTTGTTCACCACTCCTTTAACTCTGCCCGTGAGCTGGTGGCCGACCAATGGGGTATTGCTGGAACGCGAGCGAATGTCGGATGGTTCGAATGTCCAGGCTTCTTTTGGATCAAAGATGGTCAGGTTGGCACTTGCCCCCTTTGCGATCGCGGGGATGGGCAGGCGAAGCAATTGTCTGGGACGATGCGAAAGCAATTGCACGATGGCATCTGTCCCTAGAAAGTCCCCCAAAATTGTATTGCAAAGGGCATAACAGCTTTCCAGACCGATACTTCCAAAGGAGGCATAGGCAAACTCCAAGTTTTTGGCTTCTTCTTCCAAAGGCGTATGGTTGGAAGCAATCATATCGATGGTCCCGTTCTTGAGTCCCTTTTTGAGGGCATTGATGTCTGATTTGCGACGCAACGGAGGGAGTACCTTGTAGGCCGGATCAAAGTCCAGCAGCACGGCATCGTCGAACGCTAGGTTCAGGACGGCCACGGAGGCGGTCACCTTGACCCCTTTGCGTTTGGCCTGTTGGATCAAGGCCACTGAGTTGGCAGTAGAAACATTGGCGATGTGTACCCTCGAATCCGTGTATTCTGCCAGGTAGAGGTCGCGTTGTACCATCATCTCTTCAGCCATATCCGGGATGCCTCGAATGCCCATCAGCGTACTGACCTTGCCCTCGTGGACCTGGCCATTGGCGGCAATCGATAGATCGTGCGGTTGGTTGAGAATGACACCATCGAAGGCTTTGACATATTGCAAAGCGCGCATCATCAGTCCGTTGTTTTGAATGGCATGGCTGCCATCGGAAAAAGCGACCGCTCCGGAATGATACATATCGTACATTTCGGTGATGTCTACTCCTTCACAATTGCGGGATACGGCTCCGATGGGATAAAAGTCTACCAAGCTGGTGCGGGTACTGTTGCGTACGTATTGAACCTCTGATTTAGAGTGCAAAACCGGTTGGGTATTGGGCAAGCAGGCCAAGGCCGTAAATCCACCAGCGACAGCAGCTTTGGCCACTGTTTGGAAGTTTTCGCGGTGTTCGAAGCCCGGGTCGCCAGTGTGTACCCCCATGTCAAGCCAGCCCAGGGAAACGCAAGCACCTTTGACATCCATCACTTCAGCATTTGTTACCTTCAGACGACTTTTGATCTCCGTAATTACTCCCTCTTCGATCAGTATATCTCTTTTCCGACCATTCAGCGAATGACCAGGGTCTACAATAACAGCGTTTTTGATCAACAGCATCGCGCTTACAATTTGAGACGTTTGAATATCCATTCGGGGATGTTCCGGATCACCCACATGATCCAGCGCCAGCGCGGCATGACGTACAAGACGTTTTTGCGTTTTTGCCAGGCGCGATGGACCAGGTCTGCCAGTTGGTCCGGGCGGCTCGTCAGCAAAGGAGGTAGCTCCAAGTGAGCTGTCATGCGGGTATCGACGAACCCAGGCAAAACAGTCATCACATGGACGTTTTTGGCATAAAGCCAGTTGCGAAGGCCACTCAGATAAGCTGTCAGGCCCGCTTTGGCACTACCGTATAAATAATTGCTTTGCCGACCTCTTTCTCCGGCGACAGATGAAATGGCAATAATGCCTCCCTCTCCCCTTTTTTCCATGTCGGCTGCAAAAGTATTTAAAATTGGCACCAATCCCGAATAGTTGGCCCCGATAATTCTGTTGGCTTCGGCCGGATTTTGCTGCGCCTGTCCATGATCTCCCAGGTAGCCAATGGCGCAAATGAGCAGATTGGTTTGGGTGGCCAAATGCTCCCATCGCTCTTGCTGCGGATCAAAGACATCCAAGGGTTCAATTTGAAGTGTCAGATTGGGATATCGGATTTGCAAATCCTTTTGAAAGGCATCTAGCCGCCCGTTTTGACGCGTACTGAGAATCATCTTGCTGACGGCGGGCGCAAAGCGATGTGCCAGGGCTTGGGCGATGTCGGAAGTGGCGCCTAGAATGGTGAGGGTCACAAAAAGGGATTTAGGTTTTGTTGATCGAAACTTCGCTTAAACAGCTCGTACCCCCGAGGGGAGCATTCCAGGCCATCTTTGTTTCATTTCTTTGGACCTTGAGCCAGCCACAAACTTAATCATATTTTCACCAAAGCTCGACGATCATTTCCACTTCCACAGCGATGTGTCCAGGCAAGGCCGCCATGCCCACGGCCGCCCGGGCATGCTTTCCACGCTGGCCAAAAACCTCGACCATCAGATCGGAATAACCATTGATGACCTTGGATTGATCGGTAAAATCGGGCGTAGAATTGACCATTCCACGCACTTTGACAATACGTCGCACCTTTCTCAAATCCCCCAATTCCGCCTTCAACACCCCCAACTGGTTGATTCCTGCCACGCGGGCAGCCTCATAGCCTTGCTCAATGCTCAGGTCTTCGCCCAAGCGCCCGGTAATGTTTTGACCATCCGCCTTTTTGGGACCTTTACCCGCTAAAAAGAGGAGTTTCCCACTGCGAACAGCATTGACGTAATTGGCTACTGGAGCGGAAGGTGGACGCAATTCAATGGCCAGGCTATCCAAGACAGCTTCCGGGCGATAATCCGCCGGAATTGTCACCTCTTTTTCAACAGGAGCATTCGGCACGCAAGAGATCAGGCAAAGGCCGAACAATAAAACAGCTAATTTTGTCATTGGTTAAAATGCTTGAGTTTTTTTCGATTGTGGAGTAAATTAGGTATTTTTAAGCGCTTTCAGCTAAATCGCAGCACAGAAGACCACCAAAACTAACTAACTTGCGAATCATTCATCGCAACCTGAATTAACTATCTATGATGACGAGCATCTTCCTGTTCAACCCGCCGCTGGCTATATGGAATGCGACGATCTGCCTCTTTTTTGTCATCGGCCTGTTGGCCTTGGTTCACGTCCTATTCAGTCCTTTCAAATACCAAAGAGACAAATGGCTGTGGCTCTTTTTGATCCTCTCCACCTGGGGCTTGAGTGGCACTGCCTACTTCCTGAAGCGAAAAGATTTACTCGCCTAATACATCCGGAAGAACATACACCTCAAAGTGGGTTCCTTTTTCTATCATGCGCCATTGCGTTTTGACCTTCCAGGTACTTTCAAATTTGGTAGATTGTAGCTGCTCATCGCCATATGCTCGCTCCACGAAAATGAAACAGCTCTCCATCGTCTCCAAACTGCCTTCCATCACTTCCTTTTGTCCATTGTACTCTGGTCGAATCACCCAATCCAACGGTAAGGGATTGACGCCTTGATTGAGGTAGTGGGCCAATGGAAAGGCTGGCAACACACTAAAACAATCGCCATATTTTTGATACAACTGCTTTAATTCTTTATACTTGGCGCAGGTAGCTGGCGTCGACCGGATACCGTACAATTGCGGATAAACCTCGCTCAATCGACAGCTCATCTGGCTGCGGACCCCATCGCGATAGACAAATTGATAGGCCGACCGAAAGCTCATCAACAGGAGCATCAAAAATAGCAATCCCAATAAAGGTCCCCATTTCCTAGTGCGAGAAGTATTCAAAAAGGTCGTAATCTGCATCCCTACAGCAATCATTGGCAGGGAAAAAAGGATGGGAAAATTATAGCCCCAACTAATGGAAGCCATCCAACTGATCGATAACAAAGCGGCCAGCGTAATCCATTGCTGCCCCTCCCGATCCCATTCCCGGATGGGCAGGCCCGTTCGCCAAAATTCTATGCCTTGCCAAAACAAATAGCCTAGGCCGATTAAAAATAACAGGCGGCTTTCCTGCACTGGAACAGTGAAGTCCTGTGTTTGATAAATGCGCCAAACATACATCAATACCAGCAACAGTAAAAAGGCATACCAACAATAGATACCAGCCAAGCCCTTCCACTCGCGCCCCAGAAAGGCAGGAATCAACAGCAGCGTTGCTCCCCACAGCAAGGGATGCAAACGGAAGTAGTCCAGGATGCCCCGCTGAAAAGCCTCTTCTAAGGAGCTCGCTCCGCTCGTCCACCCCAAATAATCCGCCAAGAGACCGTTGCCGTACAAGCCAGTAAAAAATAGTCCCCAAAGCAAAAGTATTACCAGTCCAACCCCTAGCCCCCGACGCCAAGTCTGCAGCCAGGTGGCCAAAACCACCAAAACCGGCAACAAGGGGTAAAAGGACTGCTTACAAAACATAGCCATAAAACCACACAAGGCGCCCAGCCACCACCAGCGCCCAGCCTTGGCAATCAAGTACACCGCTGCCACGCTCCACACAATACCATCCACCGTGTGCCAGGCCGCCGCCGGGTAGTTGTGGACTGATACGACAAAGGCCAAAGTAGCTCCCCACCAGCGCTGAGGCCCTTGAAACAGCAAAGCTGCTCCCAAGGAGGATGCCAAAGCCATTTTGCCGTAAAACAAAAGGCGCTCGCTCAGCAAAGCCAGCCAAGTGGGCGTTAGAGACATTTCCAGGTATCGAAGCCATAAAGAACCTGGGGGACGGACATAGATGAAGTCGCGATAGGGCCATTCGCCATCCAACATGCGCCAGGCATAAGCCGTGATGAAGCCACCATCGGTTTCGTTGATGCCAAAGGGCGCATACAGCCAACAATAACTCAAGACAATGCCGAAGAACAACCAGTGGCTATAGTCTTTGTCTTGGGAGGTGGTGGGAAAGCGCTTCAAGACGGTTGATTATTCGTTGCTAAGGGGTTGGTCGCGAGGATGCGCCTCCGCTGGACAGATTGAAACTTGGGGTCCATTCCCTGGAAATCTACGCCACTGAGCCGAGCATCCGAAAAGGCATCTTTGGCCAAGTAGACCTTGCCCCCCAAGCGCAGCAGTATTTGGTCCAACTGAGCAATCAGTGCTGGCAAAGCCGGACTGATTTTAAAATCCAGCGCCAGGGTGTAGCCTTCGATGGGAAAAGAGTGAGGAGCCTGTGCCTCGCCCAGACCAAACAACTTGAGGACACTCAGAAAGGAGCCCGCTCCGGCTCTGCGGATGCACTCCAAGATTTCTAGTAAGCCCTCTTCGCTGGCAGCCTTGGGCAGCACCAATTGGTATTGGGTAAAGCCCTTACGGCCGTACATGCGATTCCAGTGAAGGATGGCATCCAAGGGGTAGAAAAAGGGTTCGTAAGACACCAATTGGGAGCGAGCCGCCAGGCGATGGCGGTGGTAAAACAAAAAATTGAACGCTTTGACCGACCAGCGGTTGAGGGCGAAGCCCGGTAGGTGGAAGGGCATCTGGATGCTTTTGGAGGGCGCCAGGGACAGGGGCCGGTCTTTTTGTCTGGCAGGCAATTCTTCCAGTAGCGCATGCTCTCCCCGAAAGAGGATGGAACGCCCCATGTTTCGGCCTTTTTGCAAACAGTCGATCCAGGCTACAGTGTAGGTCCAGTCTTCGGAAGCTTCGAAAAGCTGCATGGCCTCAGCCAGGTTGGCAGCCGTTAGGATTTCCTTGCGGATGTAGGAGGTCTCGATTTTTTTCAGTCGAAAGCGCGCGCTCAAGATGATGCCTGTCAGGCCCATCCCGCCGATGGTATTCCAGAACAATTCAGGCTCCGATTGCCGAGAGCACAGATGAATCTTGCCCTGGGCATCCATCAATTCAAAGTGGATCAGATGTCGGGAAAAGCTGCCTTCCTTGTGGTGATTTTTACCGTGGATGTCGGCTGCAACTGCCCCTCCGACCGACACGAATTTGGTTCCGGGCGTCACCGGTAAAAACAGCCCCCGTGGCACGATGACTTCCAGCAACTCGGATAGCAATACGCCTGCCTGGCATTCGACAATGGCTGCTTGTTCGTCCAAATAAAGCAGTTTGTTGAGTCGAGCGGTTGATAAAAGATGCTCATTCAGTGCGGCATCTCCATAGCAGCGACCATTGCCCCTGGCCAATACCGTAGGAGCACTCAACAGGCGGTCCCGAATGTCTTCCTCATAAGCAGGCGTCGCCACTTCTGCTTCGATCTGAGGGAAATTTCCCCAATTGGAAATATTCTTTTTACGCATTCGCCAAATAACTTTTCTGTCTGCAAAATTAAGCTTTTCCTGCCCAAATTCCTGCATGCGCACTATCTTTGCATTTACATGAGGAAATCTTTTGGAAATACATGGTGGGGAGAACAATGGCTGAACGCGCTGGCCAATATTGATTTCTCCAACCGCCTGCCGCGCGGTAGGACCTATGCCCGAAAGGGTACGGTGGACGACCTGGTCATCGAACGAAACCACATCACTGCAAAGGTACAAGGGTCCCGACCAAGACCCTATAGAGTCGACATCCGTATCCCCCGGCTGACTGATGGTGAAAAGAAAACCCTGCTGGACCTGATCACCAACAACCCACTGTATCTATCCAAGCTACTCAACAGAGAGCTACCCACCAACCTTTATGAAGACTGTTTGGAAGAAGGGATCAAGCTTTTCCCCAATTCCTGGAACGACCTCAACGGCGACTGTTCCTGTCCCGATTGGGCGGTCCCTTGCAAGCATATGGCGGCTGTCCTTTTTTTGATTGCCAACGAAATCGATAAGAACCCCTTTTTGGTTTTCAACCTCAAAGGCTTCGATTTACTTCAAGCACTTTCTCAGGCCGGACATGCAGAGCAGCAAACGGAGGTTCTCATTCCCACGCTGCATTCGCTGTGGCAACCTTTCGATCCTGAAAAGCCTGAGCGCCCTGTAGATGAACAATGGCTCCAAAAGTTGGACTTCACCCAAATTCCGGATTGTAGTGAGCAGTTGTTGGCCCTACTGAAGCCCAAACCATTGTTTTACCACCAAGCCGATTTCAAAAACAGTCTAGCAAGAGCCTTGCAGCAGGCAGCGCGCTACACCAATAAGGAGCTGTCCAAACTACAAGCCGAGGAATCTTTCGACATGCAATTGCTGGCCATCCAATCCATCGATTTGTTACTGGACGAAGAGGCGTATTTCTTGCAGGCTTCTTGCCGCGATGCTCAAGAGGAGGTACTCCTTTCCTTCCAAAAGGCAGAAGACCTAATGGCATGGCTCGACCAGATTCCGCCAGGCCGCATCCAAGATTTTTGTCCATCCTTGCAAACCCTGCTCATCAGCCAACAGCTCGCCAGACAACTGGTGCTGAAACAGGCGATTTTACCACAACTCATCCAAACGAGCAGCGCACAATTTTACATCCGCTGGCTGCCCGCCATGCTGAATGAATCCGTCCGAAAAGCGGTTGAATTATTGGAGCAGGCTACAGAAATAGACTTGCTTTTCTTATACAAAGAAGATGAGTTTTTGGAGTCCTCCACCAGTCCGACAATTGTTGGGTTGATTTCTTTTTTCTGCGATCAATTCCTGCAAAAAGCCCTGCAGCACGACCAGAAGTTTCCGGATGACCGCATCAATCGACTTTTTTTTCGAGCATATGCGGAGTCTTTCGACAAGTTTGAAGAAAGAGAGTATCCAGCTACCATTCAGCTGTGGTTGAACAACTTTTTTATTGCCGAAAAGGATCATGTGCCGGTTTTGATTGTCACCGAAGACGAAAGTGGTTTTTTCCTGTCCATCGGCGTAGAAGAACGCCTCCAGCCTTTGAAAATTCCCATGCCACTGAGTGGGCTGTTTAAAAAGAAGAGCCTTCAAAAAGTTAGAATGGACATTCTGCGGGATTTGGCATTGATGACCGACTACTTTCCGGGGCTTCAGCAAATTGTGCGCTCCAAAGGTACAGAAGACCTCTTTTTGGATTTTGAGCAATTCCCGGAATTCCTATTCCAGACCCTGCCCGTCATCCGACTCTTTGGGATAAAGGTTTTACTACCCAAGGCACTCCAAAAAATCGCCCGTCCTACAGCTCGCCTGTCTGCAGAATCGACGGAGAACGGAGCGGTTGCTAACTCTCTTTTCAACATCAATGAATTGTTGACGTTCGACTGGAAAATTGCCTTGGGCGATCAGGTAGTTAGTGTGTCGGATTTTCAAAAAATGCGCAACAAGTACGCGGGGATTGTTCGCCTCAAGGACCAATACGTATTTTTCGATGAGCAAGAGATTCAACAACTTATTCGCCAAATTGAAGCGCCTCCGGTTTTGGAACCCATCGATGCATTGAAGGCCAGCCTTGGAGAAGAATACGAAGGAACAGAAGTGGAGTTCAGCCTCGATGCCAAAGCACTCATCAAAAAGCTGACACAGGTCGAACGCATCCGGCCGCCACGCGCGCTTAAGGCCAAACTGCGTCCCTATCAGCGAAACGGCTTTCAATGGCTCTACAAAAATGCCCAACTGGGCATCGGGAGCATTCTGGCGGACGACATGGGGCTGGGTAAAACCTTGCAAGTCATCAGCCTACTGCTACAACTCAAAACGGAGGGCGCCTTTCTCACGAGCAAGGGCTTGGTCATCGTTCCTACGACCCTACTCACCAACTGGGAACAAGAAATCAAACGCTTCGCTCCCGACCTTTCCGTACATATATACCACGGCCCGAAACGCAGCCTAAAGGACCTGGACCAGAGCGATTTGCTGCTGACCACCTACGGCGTTGTGCGGAGCGAAAAGTCGAAACTTGCCAAAAAGCGCTGGTTGAGTGTCGTAATAGACGAAGCGCAGGCAATCAAAAATCCAGGCTCCGCTCAAACCAAGGCCATCAAAGCCATTCAAGCACCTGTCAAAATTGCCATGAGTGGTACACCGGTGGAAAATCGACTGAGCGAATATTGGAGTATTTTTGACTTCAGCATGCCTGCCTACCTGGGGAAACTCCGGCAATTCAAAGACGATTTTGCACGGCCCATCGAAGTCAAACGAGATCAAAAGCAATTGAGCCGCTTTTTAAAAATAACCAGCCCCTTCATCCTCCGTCGCCTCAAAACCGACAAAAGCATCATCAAGGACCTACCCGACAAGATCGAGCAAGACCAGTTTTGTGTCCTTAGTCAGGAGCAGACTGGGGTCTATCAAAACGTGATCGACAACAGCCTCCGGCTGATCGAATCCAGTGAAGGCATCCAACGAAAAGGACTGGTCTTGAAGCTGATTACTGCTCTGAAACAGGTTTGTAACCACCCGCGCCAGTTCCTTAAAAAGGGAGCGGCCGACCCGGCTCATTCTGGCAAATGCCTCCGCCTATTCGAACTATTGAACGACATTTTACAACAACGCGAAAAACTACTTTTGTTTACCCAATACCAGGAGATGGGCAAATTACTGGTGGAGATGATCCAGCAGCGTTTTGGGGTAGAGCCTCCCTTTCTACATGGTGGCGTCAGTCGAAAAAAGCGAGATGAAATGGTCCGCAATTTCCAAGAGCAAGCTCAAATCCCCATCTTGATTCTATCCCTGAAAGCGGGCGGTACAGGTCTCAACTTAACAGCAGCCAACCACGTCATCCATTTCGACCTCTGGTGGAATCCAGCTGTAGAAGCGCAGGCAACCGACCGCGCTTATCGGATTGGGCAGAAGAAAAATGTGCAGGTCCATCGGCTCATCACGACCGGTACCTTTGAGGAAAAGATCAATGATTTGTTGCAAAGCAAGCGAGAATTGGCCGATCTCACCGTTGGGACGGGTGAAACCTGGATTGGCGATTTGTCGGATCAGGAAATTGGTGATTTGGTTCGCTTGGAATAGCGATGAGCAAGGCTGTGGAATGATTAGCCCCTAACTTTTTGCTTTTTAAAATTAATAGGCAACAACATGCCTAAAGTATAAGAGCGCCCTTGGTTAAAGACCTCAACATCGGACCGGGCATCGATGTCGTTTAGGCCGATGTGGAAGCGGACATCCAGGAAGATGCGACGCCCTTTCGAAATCGTCGTTTCCACGCCGCCCCCCAAAGCCAGGCCCACATCCAAGCGCGATATGCCCGCCCGCTCAAAATCCAGCTTGCGTTGGCGGAGGGTCTTGGGGCCTGTTCCATCGTAGGACAATTGCAGCAATTCAAAGTCTACCCCATAGGCCAGGTCTACCCCACCGATTACATATAGATCAAAAGGATTGAGGTCCAAGGCCAGCTTGCCTGTGATTGGAATTTGGATGTAACTGATGGCATATTTGTCTACATAATCCAGTTCTGCAGATGGATCGCTGTAGTAGATGCGGGTACCGCGGGTGAGAAAGGCCAAGCCCGTTTGCAAGCGAAACATCCTCGAAGCAGGCCATTCTACAGGGATGGCGAAGATCAAGCCGGTAATGTTGTCCCTCAGAGCAAGGTCGGAGTAATTGTGGTCAAAGGAAAGATTGTTGTAGGCTACATGTGCTCCACCTCTGAATCCTACAGCCACTTGCGCGTCTAGAGATGGCAGCGTAAAGGCGACCAACAGCAATAGTGTGAATAATTGGGTAACCCTCATCATTAGCGAATCGAATCAAAAAGTATAGAACTGCTCTTTGGATATAAGCGACAGTGTTGTTCCACCATTAATACTTCAATGATGGAACGTCAATCTCATAACTTTTAGTTTTCGCGCTAATTTTTTAACATTTACCTCTTTTGTCCGCGACCCTTATCTGTGTTATTCCTTTTGCTTGGTGGAATCTTTAGGACTACACGTTTAAAGCGCCACAGACACTGAGCGTCTGGCCAGAGACATAGGTCGATAGATCGGATGCTAAAAACAAGCAAGCGTCAGCAACCTCTTGAGGCTGTCCCCAACGCTTTAGGGGAATGCCTGCCAAGAAGGCGTCGCGGGTCTTTTCGTCCAGTTCGTCTGTCATATCCGTTGCGATGAAGCCCGGAGCGATGGCATTACAACGAATGCTTCGAGACCCAACTTCCTTGGCGATGGACTTGGTGAAACCAATAATTCCTGCTTTGGAAGCCGCATAATTGGCCTGTCCGGCATTGCCAAATACCCCAACGACAGAACTCATATTGATGATGGAGCCAGAGCGATTTTTGAGCATCGGCCGCAAGATGTGCTTGGTGAGATTGAAGACAGATTTGAGGTTGGTATTGATGACCTGGTCCCATTGTTCTTCATTCATGCGAAGCATGAGGTTGTCACGGGTAATGCCCGCATTGTTGATGAGTGCATCCACTTTCCCAAAGTCTGCCAGAACAGCTTTAACCAAGGCTTCGGCCTCTTCGTAGGAACTGGCATTGGAGCGATAGGCTTTGGCTTTTACACCATGCTCTTTCAATGCTTGCTCCACTTTGAGGGCCTTTTCCTCAGAAGAAAGATAGGTGAAAGCCACATCTGCACCCTGCTCTGCAAATCTTTTGGCGATGGCTTCGCCGATACCCCGAGAGCCTCCGGTAATGAGCGCAACTTTGCCTTCTAATAACTTCATAGTAACAGTTTGTTTTTCGGTTGAATGATGATCTGGCGCGAAATTACCAAACTAAAATCGCTTTTTCAAACAAAACACAACTGACTGACTATCAAAAGCATCCAACAAAATTGTTTTAAAATAAAAGCAAATGTTTATAACTATGTTTGATT
>JBCCSZ010000225.1:0-13320 GCA_039199225.1 Bacteroidota bacterium | reverse complement strand
GTACTTGCAGGCAGTGCCGGATTTCATCGTCGAAGTACGCTCCGAATCTGATCGCTTGCCGCAACTACAAGAGAAAATGACCAATGTTTGGATGAAGCAGGGCGTGCGCCTCGGCTGGCTGATCGACGTGCGCAACGAAAAGGTATACATCTATCGAGAGCAAAGGGAGATGGAAGTCATTGCCGGATTTGCCGACAAGGAACTCAGCGGGGAGGATGTTATGCCTGGTATGACGCTTCCTTTGAACGAATTGATGGTAAAAAAATCTTAGCAGATCAAGGCTAAATGTAAAAGGTATGGCCGTAAACCACAGCAATATCACTTCTGGAAGGCACTTCTTTTACGATCTGGCCCAATGGGGTTCCATTTCTATTGATCGGCCATTGTCTAGAGAGGAGTTCATCAACCTAGCAGACCACTACACCGATTGTCGATTGGAAAGAGCGCAAAATGGAAAAGTAACTATTATGTCTCCCGTCAAAGAAGCATCTGGTAACCAGGAATCCATCGTCATCGGTTTTATCTACTTATGGTGGTTGAAGCATAGAGCAGGTCGAACCTACAGTTCTTCCACTGGCATAGAGCTACCAGATGGTTCCATCAAATGCCCGGATGCCGCCTGGGTCAGCCAAAATCGATTGGATGCTGTACCCATTCAAAATCGAGATGGGTACTTGCAGGCAGTGCCGGATTTCATCGTCGAAGTACGCTCCGAATCTGATCGCTTGCCGCAACTACAAGAGAAAATGACCAATGTTTGGATGAAGCATGGTGTACGCCTCGGCTGGCTGATCGACGTGCGCAACGAAAAGGTATACATCTATCGAGAGCAAAGGGAGATGGAAGTCATTTCCGGATTTGCCGACAAGGAACTCAGCGGGGAAGATGTTATGCCTGATATGACGCTTCCTTTGAACGAATTGATGGTAAAGAAGAGCTGAATATTCTCATAACAATCTCAACTCTTCTTTATCTATTCTTTTTTTTGCCTTTCTAAAAATTTCTAGGAATTCCCGGACAGCCGTAAAAGAAACAACCTTGTCCTTGAAATATACGACTGCTTCTTTGATTTCCTTCTCTGAAGCCTCCAGATGGTTCAAGATATTGAAAAGGTGCATCTTCATATGCCCTTTCTGAATACCAGTTGTCACAAGAGATTTAACTGCTGCAAAGTTTTGAGCCAATCCTGTTGTAGCAATGATCATCATCAACTCCTGCGCACTAGGATTTCCGAGCAATTCCAAAGATCGTCTTGCAATGGGATGCAAACTCGTCAATCCGCCGACTGTTCCCAAGGCAATGGGTAGATCGATCCAAAAACGAAAAATGCCATTTGATGTATCACAATAGCTCAAACTTCTATATTGACCATCTCGGGCAGCATAAGTATGTCCACAAGACTCCACCGCTCTAAAATCATTGCCAGTAGCCATCACAACGGCATCTATGCCATTAAAGATGCCTTTATTATGAGTCGTTGCACGATAAGGATCAACATGCGCAATTCGCACTGCCTTACAAAACTTCTCTGCGAACGTCTCTGCATCCATTCCATCGGCAAAATTCCCCAACTCACTGATCGGACACTCAACCGAAGCGCGCACGAGGCATTCCGGTGTGTAATTAGACAGAATGGCCATTATGACGTTGACAGAACGCTCCTTTACGTTAAATCCCTGGTAGTTTTCAATAAAATCCTGAAGGGTTCTGCTGAAAGATTCCAAGACCGAATTGATAAAGTTGGCCCCCATGGAATCACAGGTCTCAAAAGAAACTTTTAGCTGGTAGTAGTCTTCTTCGAGATGACTCATATCCAACAACTGTATATCCAGTACACCACCACCTCGGTTTTCCATATTTCGGGTAATCGGCGCCGCTTCCAAAAGCAATTGTTGCTTCATTTCGCCAAAACAAGCCTCTAGCCTACGGTAATCTCCTTTCCAAGAAAAATGGACCTGACCGACCTTTTTCGTGGCAATCACCTGAGCTTTAAAGCCTCCTCGATTCATCCAAAACTTAGCAGCACTACTGGCAGCCGCTACAACCGAACTCTCTTCGATGACCATGGGTACAGCATACGCCTTGCCATTGACGACAAAATTGGGCGCTACACTGTAGGGCAATACAAAGTTACTAATGGTATTTTCACTAAATCCGTCCAGAATTCGCTGTTGATCCTCATTGGAATGCCAATAACTCATCAACTCCCGCATAACATTTTCGGGATCTTTAAAAAAGTTTTCAACAATCCAGCGTAGCTTTCCTCTTTTCGATAATTTTGAAAACCCTGAAATGGATTTTTTCATAATCCTCGTGTTTATTTTCTAATGCTCAGATAAGCATAGGCCAACTCCAGTCCACGCACCTGAGCTTGTACGTATTCTCGTAGCTCATCGTAGGAACCTCGGGCGTATTTCAAAAAGCCAGAAGCCTGCCCATAGACAGATGGCAGAGCTAATTTATTAATTAAATAATAGCCATCCAAAAACTGACGAACGCCACCAGATATAATTACCTGCTGACAAAGCATTCGTTCACCTAACTCCTGCTTTATTTGGTTGCTCAAATGAACCATATCTTCAGCGCTATGCCCAACCATTGCCAAAGGTTCATATACCTTTTGCCGCATGGCATCCGAGCGCAACATCTCCAACTTTGAAAAGTTTGTTCCACCATTGGCCGCAAAATCAACAGCCGCCAGCGGCAGTTCAAACAGGGCCTTAAGACTCTTGTATCCCATACCTTGACCAACCTCCTTGACGATCAAGGGTTGCTCCAGCTTATCTAAAACCCGCCGAATCGTATCAATGGGTGGATATAATATCTTATCTCCCTCGGGCTGCAACCACTCCTGGAAAGGATTGACGTGTATGATCAACCCATCGGCCTTCAATTTATCCAACAACTGAGGGATGCGATAAAATTCATTTTGTTCCAGCAACTGCTCCACCTGAGCTATACCCAGATTGGCATACAAAGGCTGTGAATCACCAATGACCGCCCGAACATCGAAGTCTGCCAAATATTCATCACTGTAGAGTAAAGATCGGCAAGAACCCAGGCCCATACCAATACCAAACTCCTGGCAGGCACGCGCAAGGTTGTGATTGATGGTTCGGGCCAACTCGGTCCCTCCTGTCATGCTAGACACCCAGATGGGGTATCGAAAGCTTTTGCCCAAAAAATCAATTGGTGGGAAACTACCTTCCTCCGGATGCGCTGCCATCAAGGGTTCATAGTAAAACCGCCCATCCAGCGCAGCTTCAGCCACTTGCGACTTAAACGCCAGCTCAATGTGATCGCGCTTTCGCTCTTCCGCACCCGGGTCATCCTCGCTGAAAACATCCTTGATCAATGGATCTTCTGTTTGCTTATTCATTAATATCATCCTATCTATTGGCTTTACAAATTTAGGGTATTCGATCGACAATTAGAGCAATTTGAGGGGGCAAAGCAGCTCTTAGATCGACTTTGAAACAAAAGGATTCAGCAAATGGTTTAAATTTGCAAAGCTGTATAACGTCCTGAACCTAAGTCAAATGGCCGTTTCGATTCACTTCTTATCGAATTTACCAGCAAAAAAATGCCGTATTCTTTGACCTGAAGGACAGGAGTTGGCAGCATACTTCTGACAAAACAAACATCGGATTTCATGAAACAATTGTTCTTTTCCCTTAGTATTTCCTCGCTATTATTTTTGCTTCCCAAAGAATTGTTCGCACAAAAGTCGTTTCCCCAAAGTGGTGTTACCAGCCCCCAGAGTCGTACATATGCCTTCACAAATGCAACCATCTACACTCGCTTTGACCAAAAACTGGACAAGGCAACGCTTCTTATTAAAGATGGACGGGTCGTGGCAGTTGGACAACAAGTACCTTTGCCTAATGGTGCTATAGAATATCCACTCAACGGCCAAATCATATACCCAAGCTTCATCGATCTTTATAGTAACTACGGTCTTCCGACCCCAAAGGCTGTTGGCGTGAAGCCGAAAAAGCAGCCTCAAATGCTATCCAATAAAAAAGGGGCTTACAGCTGGAATGAAGCACTGAAACCCGAATGGAATGCTGCCGAATACTTCGAACCAGCCGACGCTGAGGCTACTACTTACCGAAAATTGGGCTTTGGCGCCTTGTTGACCCACCAGATGGACGGCATTTCCAGAGGGAGTTCCACCTTTGTTCTGCTGGGCAAGGAGCGGGCGCACGAAATGATTCTTGCGCAACAAGCAGCTCATCACCTTTCTTTCCGCAAGGGCATGTCAACCCAAAACTATCCCAATTCCCTAATGGGCATCATCGCCTTACTGCGGCAAACCTATCTGGACAATCAATGGTATCACAAGCAAGCAGGCAATGAGGAAACCAATCTATCCCTAGAAGCCTGGGACAAGCTGCTACAGCTACCCCAAATATTTGAAGTCCGCAACCACCTAGAAGCACAACGGGCCATTCGCTTAGGAAAGGAGTTTGAACAAGCCTATATCCTCAAAGGGGCCGGTGATGAATACAAGCGGCTCAATGCTTTTAAAAACAACAATACAGCTTTCATCGTTCCACTCAACTTTCCCGAGGTCTATGACTTGAGCGATCCATTCGAAGCAACCCAAATTGCTCTTCACCGCTTGCAACATTGGGAATTGGCTCCCACCAATCCTGCCAGGCTAGCTCAGGCAGGTATTCCGTTTGCACTCAGCATAGACGGCCTAAAAAAGCCAGATGATTTTTTGAAAAAATTACAACAAGCCATTCAAGTAGGTCTTACGGAAGAAGCAGCACTGAAAGCCTTAACGCATACGCCCGCCAGCCTGATTGGTATGGAGCAACAAATCGGTAGCCTCGAAAAAGGAAAAATTGCCAATTTCATCATCTGCTCTAAACCCATCTCCGATAAAGATTTTAAAGTACATCAAAACTGGATAAAGGGAAGGCTGTATGAGATAAATCCCATCCTTCAACGCCCCAAAGAAGGCCGCTACGAATTGAAAGCTGGTCCGGAAAATTACCGCTTCGATCTCTCTTACAAAAAGGATAAAGCCAATTTCCGATTGTTCACCAAAGACAGTACAGAGGTAAAAGGCAAGATAAATATCCAAAAAAATGACCTCCGCTTTCATTTTCCAGTAGCCGAAGATAAGAAAGCCTTCATCCGATTGGCCGGCGCCATTGGAGTAGACGGGCGCTGGACCGGTAGAGGAACACTTGCCAATGGCGAATGGGTTGCCTGGTCTGCCAATTATATGGACGATAATGAAAAGGCAGATGCTGTTGAAAATCAACCGACAAAGCCAAAGCCATCCAGTGAACTAGCTGAAATTCGCTTTCCATTCGGCGCCTACGGCTGGACAGAACGTCCTCAAGCAAAGACGTATGTATTTCGCAATGCAACCATTTGGACCAATGAAAAGGAAGGCATCCTGAAAGATACCGATTTGCTGATTCGCGACGGTAAAATTGCTGCCATTGGTAAAGACCTGAAAGCTCCCGGTAGCATTACGATTGATGCAACAGGTAAGCATTTGACAGCTGGTATCATCGATGAGCATTCACACATTGCGGTCAATCGGGGGGTCAATGAGGGAACCCAAGCCAGTTCGGCAGAAGTTCGTATTGGCGACGTCATCAACCCAGAAGACATTAACATCTACCGACAATTGGCTGGGGGTGTTACCTGCTCGCAGTTGTTGCATGGCTCTGCCAATCCCATTGGAGGGCAGTCGGCTCTGATAAAGCTGCGCTGGGGATTTACCGCCGAAGAGATGAAATTGGCAGGAGCAGATGGCTTCATCAAGTTTGCCTTAGGGGAAAACGTCAAGCAATCCAATTGGGGCGATCAGTGGAAAACCCGCTTTCCTCAAACCCGGATGGGCGTCGAACAGGTTTTTGAAGACTACTTCACCCGCGCCCGCGAGTACGGCCAGCTTAAAAAGTCTGGCAAACCCTACCGCAAAGACCTGGACTTGGAAGCCCTTCTGGAAGTCATCGAAAGCAAGCGTTTCATCACCTGCCACTCTTATCAACAGGGAGAAATCAACATGCTGATGAAGGTTGCCGAACGACATGGATTTCGGGTCAATACCTTTACACATGTACTGGAAGGATACAAGATAGCGGATAAGATGGTAGCACACGGCGCTGGTGGCTCAACCTTTTCCGACTGGTGGGCCTACAAATATGAGGTTATCGACGCCATTCCTCACAATGGTGCTTTGATGCACGAGCAGGGAGTCGTCACGGCATTCAACTCGGATGATGCCGAAATGGGTCGGCGCCTCAATCAGGAAGCAGCCAAGGCCGTGCAGTTTGGCAATGTATCCGAAGAGGAGGCTCTCAAATTTGTCACCCTTTACCCCGCCAAACTTCTACACATTGACGAACAAGTCGGAAGCCTCAAAATTGGTAAAGATGCTGATGTGGTTTTGTGGTCAGACCATCCTCTGTCCATCTATGCCAAGGCTGAAAAAACCCTGATTGATGGCATCCTGTTCTTTGATAGGGAAGCCGACCAGCAAATGCAACAGCTTATCCAGGAAGAAAGGGCTCGCTTGGTACAAAAGTCGCTTGCTGCCAAGGCTGGTGGAGCCACCACCCAGAAGGTTAAAGCAGACCACCATCACCTTTACCACTGCGACCACAATGAAGATGAGGCCAGATAGGCTGCTGGAAAGAAGAAAAATGACCATTCATCACCAGTGAGATGCTGTCTTTCAATGCATCCTTCAAACAGTTGGCTGCCAATTCCAAAAAGAAAGTCAAAAAAGAAATTAACAAAACAATGATCTTGCACACTACTTTGATCCAAATGAATACAATGATCCGCTTTACTTTCGCCGGCATACTTTTCATGCTATCCGGCCTTTTGCTCGCGCAACAAACACCCGCCAATGCACAATCCGAAGCCATTCTCATCAAAGGGGCGACCGCCCATCTTGGCAATGGACAAGTCATTGAAAATAGCTTAGTTGGCTTTGAGCAAGGCAAATTGACCTTGGTAGCTGAAGCCAATAGCACCGTGGATATCAGCCGCTACAAGCAAGTGATCGAAGCCAGTGGCAAGCATTTGTATCCAGGCTTTATCGCGGTCAACACACAGCTAGGGCTTATAGAAATCGACGCGGTTCGTTCGACGCGTGACCATACGGAGGTCGGTCAGTTCAATACCAATATCCGATCCTTGATTGCCTACAATACTGACTCTAGAGTGATTCCGACTGTTCGATCAAATGGTATTTTGATGGCCCAGATCACCCCAAAGGGAGGGCGCATCTCGGGCCGGTCGAGTATCGTTCAACTCGATGCGTGGAACTGGGAAGATGCAGCTGTGTTAGCCGACGACGGCATCCACCTCAATTGGCCGACTCCTTTCAGCAGAGGTGCAAAAGCAGGAGGTAAAAACAAAGTACTAAATAAGAACTACAGCAAACAGGTAGAGGAAGTACTCACTTTTTTCAAAGAGGCCCAGGGATATACTAGTGTACGAAAACCAGAACAGACAAATCTAAAGTTCGAAGCAATGCGCTCGATCCTCGATGCCTCTCGCAATGTGTATGTACATGCCCAGACAGCCAAGGCCATGCTGGATGCCATAAATCTATTGGAAGAGTTCAACTGCCGAGTCGCAATCGTCGGTGGAAGGGAATCCTGGAAAATTACAGACGAACTCAAGGCGGCCAATGTTCCTGTTTTACTGGCCTCCACCCAAAGTTTGCCCAGACAACGAGAGGTGCACATCGACCAACCCTTCAAAACCTCACTACAACTCGACAAAGCCGGTGTTCTTTTTTGCTTTGGGCATCGAAATGCCTGGCAACAACGCAACCTGCCGTTTCAGGCAGGTCAAGCTGTCGCTTTCGGATTAGGGTACGAAAAAGCTATTCAAGGACTCAGTCTGAACAGCGCAAAAATATTAGGTATCGATCAGTATACAGGCTCTATTGAAGTGGGGAAAGCTGCAACTCTATTCATATCCAAAGGAGATGCATTGGATATGCGGACTTGCAAAGTCGAGAAAGCCTTTATCGATGGACGCTCTATCAACTTGGACAATAAGCAGGAAGCCTTGTACAGAAAATTTAAACAAAAGTACGGGGAGGAGTGAGCCAATCAAGCAACGCTCAATGCAGCTCTAGGAGCCTGCCGTAGCAATGCTCTGTCCACAATGGACTTGGAACAAAGTAAAAACTTATCATTTGACAGTAGATCAATGACTCGCATGACATTGTCGGGCCTCAAAGCAGTGCGGATACTCAACAATCGGTTAATGCCAGTACTGTACTGCTCTATGATGTGCAGCAAGCGTTCATCATAGGCAAACAATTCGGAAAGTGCAGGAAAATTTCCTGCCTCTACAGTAACAGATTGGAGGTCGATTTTACTTTCGTCGGCCAAAGCATTGATTTGCCGGTTGGTATGATTCTCGATATTCTTGATCTTCATTTCAATCAACAAGCGTACTTCTCGCACGATTTTAGTCATCGTGTATGTCTCAGGGGCTGTCTTATACATAAAGCCAGAAATTTCGTGGTTACAGGGTCAATATAGACCATGTTATCACACATAAACTATTTGCACATGGGATATTGCAATTAGAGATCTCTACGGATAGGAGCACTTAGTGACGGTTAGCCTTCTTTAAAAATCCAACTCCTGATCCCTGGCTATGGTAAGGTCTTTTTTAAAACGTATTCAACAAAAATATAATATCATAATTATAAATTCAAGTTTTTCGAATATTATTTTTCATGCACTTGTCTCACAGCATACAGCAAGCGACGAATGGAGGCAAAACGCAGATTGGCACCTTAACAAATAAATAACAGCTATTTATCGTTTTTTGAAGTAAATTGCTGAATTATCCATAATGTTATGAAGAGACTTTTGGTAATACTTTTTTGGGGGATAATTGCCTGCCAACTACAGGCCCAGATGGCAGAGCGAAAGGAACGCATCCGCATTGATGGAGAAATTGTTACCGCCTTAATTACCGAAACAGATACCATCCTGATTGCTGAATTGGAAGATGTTTCCATCTCTTCACCACGATCTTTCAAGGATCGAGACGAATACCGCCGCTATCTCAAATACCGCCGCTACGCCGCTATTGTTTATCCCTATGCCACCAAAGCCATTCGGATTTTCAGGGAGACAGAGTACGTTACCAAAAACATGCGCAATCGAAAGCGAAAGAAACACATCAAGCGGCTTCAAAAGGAGTTGAAGAAGGAATTCAAAGAGCCACTGAAAAAGCTTACCAAAACCCAGGGAAAAATCTTGGTCAAAATGATCGAAAAGGAATTGGACAAGCCTTTCCATACCTTAGTCAAAAATCTCAGAGGAGGATTTACTGCTTCGTACTGGCATCAATTGGGTAAGTTTTACGGCTACAACCTCAAGGAAGGATACACTCCTGGCAAAGACCCCATCCTGGATGCTGTACTCAACGATATGGACATCTCCTACAAACTCGATAATTGATCCAAGTGATCATTCTCGTAGTAGCTTTGCGATGATCAGCTGACGGATACCTACCTCCAAATAATTTCCTTGCAACTTGAACAGATTTAGAGATCGAAAAATGCCCTTCTTTCGCTACCTTTAGCGTCTAAAAGGTCCTTTATGCTCGATTATACCAACCCAAAATTGATCGTCGAACGCAGTCAGGTCGTACCCGGACGAGTGCAATGGCGTAGTCCCTCCAATCTTGCCATCATCAAATATTGGGGAAAACACGGTCGACAACTGCCCAAAAACCCTTCCATCAGTTTCACTTTGGATGCTGCCCATACAGATACGATACTTTCTTATGAAGCCAAGGAAAGTGGCATGGGGAATGTCGATGTCTCCCTCTATTTTAACAACATACCCAACGAAGCCTTTCAGCAGAAAGTGCAACTCTTTTTGGAAAGCATTATCGATATTTTCCCCTTTCTAAAACAGCTGCGACTCAAAATCAATACGAGCAACTCCTTTCCACATTCTGCAGGAATCGCCTCCTCTGCATCCGGTATGAGCGCCCTTGCTTTGTGCCTTTGTTCTTTGGAACAAGCCTTGTTTGAAGACACGCTTTCCGATGAAGATTTTTTTCAGAAGGCATCCTACATCGCCCGCTTGGGTTCTGGCAGTGCTTGTCGCTCCATCTACCCAGGAATGGCTATTTGGGGTGAAAATACCGTCTTCGAAGCTTCCTCTGACCTTTATGCCGTGCCTTTTGAAGATACACATGCTCTTTTCAAAGACTTCCACGATGACATTCTAATTGTCCACAAAGGAGAAAAAAGCGTTTCCAGTAGAGCTGGTCATGCACTTATGGACGGCAACATTTATGCAGACAATCGCTATGCACAGGCACGCCAACGTTTTCGCAGCTTGCTATCGGTCCTTCGCAGTGGTGATCTTGAGGTCTTCGGACAAATTGCAGAAAACGAGGCGCTGACACTGCATGCATTGATGATGACCTCTCATCCCTCCTACATCCTGATGCACCCCAATTCGCTGAAATTAATCGAAATGGTACGCGCTTATCGGGCTGAGACCAAAAATCCATTGTACTTCAGCCTCGACGCAGGTCCAAATCTGCATTTATTGTATCCCGACAATGTTCGGGCAGATGTTCAGGAGTTTATCAAAGCAGAGTTGCTCCGCCATTGCTACAATGGAGAATACATATCGGATATGGTCGGACCAGGCCCCAGCAAGTTGGGTTTAACGGCCATCGAAGGATAAAGTCTATCAATTTTCAAACGCCTTGGCAACTCATTCAGCCAACCATTGTATGGTTTACACTGTTTGTATTGTATGCAGAAGACAAAAAGTACGTTCACTCAATCGATACAGACCAAAACGAGCAGGCGCCGTTTTTTTCAGTTGCTCTATACCTTCCTTTTTGGTTTTTTAATCTTTACAACGGCTTGTTCACAGCAGCCAGCTGTACGACCTCCTTTATCCGATCCGGCCTTGGATAAAGAATTGGGTAGCATGCTTGATTTTAATGTGCCGCTCATGGGCGTAGCGGAGCTGAAGGAACGCCAATCAAAAGTTGTTCTGCTGGATGCCCGGGAACCAGAGGAATATGAACGCAGCCACATCGAGGGTGCACGCTGCATCGGCTACAAGAAATTTAAGCTCAAGAAGCTAAAAGACATTCCGAAGGATGCTACTGTTGTACTTTATTGTTCAGTGGGTTATCGCAGTGAAAAAATCGGCCAAAAACTTCAAAAAGCAGGCTTTACAGATGTTTACAACCTCTATGGAAGCATCTTTGAATGGGCCAATCAAGGCTACCCTTTGGTCGACAAAAGCGGGGAGTCTACCCAGACGCTACACACTTACAGCCGCACTTGGAGCAAGTGGGTCAAGCGAAAAGAAATCCAAAAAGTTTGGTAGGAAATGATCTATCGCTCTGTGGTCATCTTACGATAGCGAATCAGTGCCTCTGAAAGTAGATAAATGTTTTTGCTCTCCAATATCAGCTGGTCCCGCACCAAAAAATTGAGGCAGCTCTTGCGCGGATCAAACTCCGAAAAAATCTGATAGGCAAACAGGCTCGCATCCTCCACCAGGGATACCTCACTTAGTTTGTACTGGCGGGCAAAAAGGTCGTATTCAATGATGAGCATGCTGGTCGAATTCTGCTCGTGGTGGCAGGAAAGAAAGAGCGGATAACGCACCGACTCCTCTGGCTCTAGCCCAAAGAGCTGCTTGTCGTAAAGGGGGTAGAGCAGCAAACGGGTAGAAATCTTTTTGGCATCTAAGACCTCAGCCGCCGCCTTTAGGGCATAAATCAACTTTTCCGAAGGTAGATTTTCGATGAGCATTTGATCGTAAGGTCGCCAATCCTGTATGTCGTAGTCGTAAAAGTCGACATTCCCAATGCGCAGCTTGTAGTCAAAACTGGAATAACCCGGCACAACATAGCCAGGGTAGTAATAAGCCATGCCATGACTCTTGCCAAAGACAATTTCTACCAACATGGAATAAAACCCTAGGCTGTGCTTGGCATAGGAAGGATGGTAAAGCCCCATGATGCTGGCCAAGCTGTTGCGTCCTTTGTCAAAGAAACTAGCTGCTACCAGCTTGTCTTCGTCGTAGACACAAACTTCATAGGTATCGTAGATGTCGTAATCAGAATCACCAAATAGAGAATCTACCAAAGAATCGGCAACATATCCTTGAAAACGATGGGCATGCAATTGATAAAGTTCTTCCTTTTCGCGGTCAAAAACAGCTTTGCGTACGATGGTGCGAAATCGTTGGTTGTTTTTTCGAAGAAGCTTGCGTAGGCTTTTGCTGAATTCGTATTCTTCCAGGGCTAGGCGGATCCACACGGCCGTAAACAAACGATCGCTAAAGCAGAGAAAGTGGCAGGTAAAGATCATCTGCCCCATCCGGAACCATCCTTTGTCCAGGTAGCGATCCAGTTGTTCTGGTGCCAACCTCTTGAGCTGATGAATATGGGTAAACATAAAACTGCTTCTTACTAACAGGAACCATCTAGTTAGAAACATGCAAATTCGGAAAATGTTGGCATTTTTCCAATTTACCAGATGCTACAATGTTCCAGTCCGATCTTTTCGTGGTAAAAAATTCGAGTGGTTTCTTCAAAGGAGGAAGTAAAATCAGACACGTAAAAGCGATGCTGCGGAGATTGGCTGCCATCGTTGAGCAATTGGTGGTCTTTCAGCTTTCGACTCACCTCCTTGGCCACGACGTCCGTAGAGTCAAAAATCTCTACCCGATGGTCAAAATAGGCTTCGATTGCCGGGCGAATCAAGGGGTAATGCGTACAAGACAACAAAAGGGCTTCGATGTCTTTGAGGGATGTGTCTGATAAATAGTTTTCGAGAATGGCCTGACCAATTTTGTTTTGGGCGTATCCCTCCTCTATCATGGGTGCAAGCAGGGGGGTAGCAAGGGAAGCCACTTTCAGATTGGGTTGGCGTTCCAACAGCTTGAGTCGGTAGATGTCCGAGCGGACCGTCGCCTTAGTGGCAATAACACCCACTTTTTGGAAGCGCTTGTTCACAACCGTTTGCACCAGTGGATCGACCACGTTGACAAAAAGCGTCTGCCCCTCAAAGAAATCCAACAGAATATTGTAGGCAGCCGAAGAAGCTGAATTGCAAGCAATGACAATCATCTTACAGCCCTGGTCCAGCAGAAATTTGGAAATTTTGATGCAGTAGTAGCGAATGGCATCGGCGGACTTGTCACCATAAGGCAGGTGGGCTGTGTCACCAAAGTAGACGATTTGTTCTTTGGGCAGATGTCTAATAATAGCATTGGCGACCGTCAGGCCGCCAATGCCAGAGTCGAAGACTCCTAT
>JBCCSZ010000224.1:0-13442 GCA_039199225.1 Bacteroidota bacterium | reverse complement strand
GTATTTAATCGGTGAAAATATAAAGACAACCTCTAAGTCTTAATAAGTTAATAATCAATAAAATACACGTTCTTATGGAGGTTAAAGATAGGAAAAACAGCCAAAAGTAGCGGTGAGATTCAAAAATAAAGTAGTTTTTTCAAATATAAAATGGGCAGATATTAGCATTCACAAGCAAGTTACTAAGCATTTATCCCTTTGATGTTATGCGCTCAAGAGAACGAGTCCTCAAATTGGTAGTACTAATTCTTGGTCGACCTTATCAATATACTCGACTAAAACTCGCTAAAAAGTATCGAGTATCTAAAAATACCATCGACGAAGACCTCAAACAAATAGAACAGGCAGGTATAATCATCGAACATGATTATCCACACTACAGATTGGCCATTTTACCAGATAAATCATTTAAAGAGTTGGAACACCTCATGCCACTCACAGCCGCAGAGCAAGACAGGATTAAGGTGGCTATCGATAAAAATACGGGTAGCTCAGTTGAAGCTGATAAGTTAAAAAGAAAAGTATCCAGTTTGTATGATTTTCAGCGATTGGGTATCCGGGCATTGCGAAGACCAGAATTAGAAAAACTCGATCTATTAAAGGCAGGGAGAGAAAACGAAAAACGTGTGATCCTAGAAAATTATCGTAGCAATAGCAATGAAATAAAAAATCGATATGTGGAACCTTTCGATATCGACCCAGAGTATGGCATGCTCCAGGCTTATGACACAGACGACCAAGAAAGTAAGCATTTCAAGATCAGTAGAATTGAGCGTATTGAACTAACAGAAATTCCTTGGGGATTCAAACATAAACACAATTATAAATATACAGATGTCTTTCGAATAGCGGATAATAATAAAGAAATGGTCCATATGAAATTAGACATCTATGCTTACAATGCACTTGTTGAAAATTATCCAAAGGCACGCTCAGAAATAATGCCTGGTATTGAAAAGAATACTTACAATTTTCAATCTAGGGTGAATGCAAATTTTCTTGGCTTGACCAACTTTATTCTGGGTAATTGGGGACATATCCATATCATAAGTCCAGACAACTTAAAGGAGCATATTTTAAAAAAAGCCCAAAAAATAATCGACACCCTAAAAGCGGAAGAATAAACCACCATCGTAATACACATTCACTAGATATACCAACAAAGCACATGAGAATCATTTTAAAACTCAGCCCGAACAAACGACACTGCCCGTTTGACTACCAAGAAAGTCTGGTCAAAAGATTTCACACTTGGATCGGACACAATAAAATACACGACGAACTGTCCTTGTACTCTTTGTCCTGGTTGAACTATGGCAAAAAGGCTGGTAAGGGATTGGAATTTCGCAATGGCTCCCAATGGTTTATCAGCAGCTGGGATGAAAGCTTGATTAAGAAGGTTGTCCAAGGCATACAAAACGATCCGCAGGTCGCCTTTGGCATGGAGGTGGAAGAAGTTCAGTTTCAGGAAACACCAACCTTTTCCCAGTCTGAAAGATTTTGGGTCGCCTCTCCGGTTTTTATCAAAAGGACGATCGGGCAGGAAGAGAAATTCTACTACTACACAGACCAGCAATCTGAGGAACTCCTGACCAGCACACTTAGAAATAAAATGAAAAAAGCCAATATCAATGGGCTGTCGAGGGTGGCTTTTGATACTTCCTATACTGCCTCCAAAACCAAAAGAATTACTTACAAGGGCATTAACAGAAAAGCTAGTACTTGTCCGGTTATTGTCGAAGGAACGCCGGAAGCCATCCGCTTTGCTTGGAATGTCGGAGTGGGTAACGGTACGGGTATTGGATTCGGCGCTTTAATTTAATACGCTATGTTGTACATCGTCAAATACGAAGGTCCATTTGCTTTCATTAAGCCGTGGACAGCAGTGAGAGACAAGGAGACTTTCTCTCAGCAATTCTTAACGCCCTCGACCATCGAAGGCATGCGACAGAAATTGGAAGTCGAAAAAATCCTTCGCCACAAGTTGACTTATGAGGCCATGAGTAGGCAAAAAGAAGTAACCCATACCAAAGGGATAAAAATTAAGAAAAAAGAAAAAATCATCTCTCGACCAACTGCCGTTTTGGACAGAATCGTTTTGCTGGAACCTACTTTATTTCTCGCTTTTGAAAGCTTGGAAGACGCCCAAAAAGCATCGACTCAACATTTGTGTTTGTGTAGAAATGAAGATGTTGTTCTGCCCAACGCCACAGTGGTCGAAATGACAGAGGAAGCATTTGATCAACTCGATGGCTTTGAACTGCGCTTTGGCCAAAGCGAACAATCTTTCCTGGTTGGATACAATCGATTTGAGCAAAACCAAGCGATGTACGGTTGGTTAGAGGTATCCGATAATCCCCTGAAAAACAATGAAGCCATTTAGCCACATCTTTGCAAAAAGCGAAGATAAAAAAGGAAATCCTGGGACGACCTTGATCGACCACTTAGAACATGTTGCTTGCATGGCGGAGGCATTTGCCGACTACCTCGGACTGGATAAAAATACAGCAAGAGTGGGCGCTATTCTTCACGACATTGGCAAAGCAAGTCCCATTTTTCAAGAACTCCTAAAGCCTAAACAGCAAAAGTCTTTAGAAAGACCAAAACCTTATCGACACGAATTGGGCTCCCTGCTTTTTTTGAACTTGGTAGACGAAGCCATTCAAGAACAAGTTATTGACATGGTGGTTTCGCATCACAAATCCATGCTGGGTGATAAGAAGAAACGGGGCTTACTGGATTTGAATGAGAAGAGAGAAGATACTTTCGAACTACATGCCAAACATTGGGAAGAATGGCACGATGATGCCTTGGGTATTCTGGCTTACTTCGGTTGGAAGGTTCGGACCATCAGCTTAGAGGAGGCGAAGTCTACCTACCGGCGGGTAGTGAATTATTGTAATCAGAAAGGCAATGGTTGGTCTATTTGGAAGGGCCTGCTGGTGGGTGCCGATCACTATGCATCTGCCATGATTTACAGTACGGAAAAACTGGTTCAAAAGGCATTCAAAATTCCGAATATCCAATTTTATGATCGACAACATCCGCTGTATCCCTTATCGTTGATTTCGACCGATGATCCTCGAAAACATACCTTGGTCACAGCACCAACAGGCGCTGGAAAAACTGATTTTTTAATCAGACGATGTCGCGGGCGTTTTTTCTACACCTTGCCCTTTCAGGCATCCATCAATGCGATGTTCGAACGCATTGAAAAAGATTTGCAAAAAGACAATCCGGATTTGGATTTACGACTGTTGCATGCCGCGTCTAGGATTGTTGTAAAGGACGATAACGAAGAGAAGGACTTACAAAATCTGGTGGGTGCCTCTGTCAAAGTTCTGACGCCCTATCAGGTGGCTTCAGTTGTTTTTGCATCCAAGGGGTTTGAAACCATCCTGGCAGATATGCAAAAATGTGATGTCATTTTGGATGAAATACATACCTACTCTGGGGTCAGTAAAGCAATCGTTTTGAAGATTGTCGAGGTACTGGCGCACTTTGGTTGTCGGCTGCACATCGGAACGGCTACCATGCCTAGCAAATTGTACGATGCAATCTTGGAAATATTGGGTCGAGAAAATGTCTTTGAATTCAAATTGCCCACAGAAGCATTGGATAAGTTCGACAGACACATCATTCACAAGCCTGTCAATTTTGAAAGCCTTAATCCAGTACTAAATGCAGCTGTTCAAGACAAACAGAAAATTCTAATTGTTTGCAATCGCATCGATGCTTCTCAATTGTTGTTTCGTCAACTACAGGAAGCATTTCCCCAAGTAGAAAAGATGCTCATCCACAGCCGCTTCAAAAGGGGTGATCGAAAAAATCTGGAAACCCAACTCAAAGATTATTACAACCTAAGCCCCAATGCTTGTATAGTGGTTTCCACTCAGGTTGTGGAAGTAAGTCTGGACATCAGCTTTGATTTGATGATTACCGATGCCGCACCGCTTGATGCACTCATTCAACGCTTTGGTCGCATCAATCGAAAACGGACGGCAGAAACCCTTCGATCAAAATTGCGCAAGCCCATTTACGTTTTGCCCCCACCGGAAGAGGAAGCAGACGCCCTACCCTATGAACTGGCCGTTGTCCAACGAAGCTATGAACAACTTCCCGATGGCGAGGTACTACACGAGCGAGATGCACAGTCCAAAATAGATCAAGTGTTCACCACTTTTGAAAGTCCAAGCATCGAACAAAACGCCAAGTTCAAGAATGGCCAATTTCACCTCAAAGAATTGACGCATGTCAGCAAATCTGTCTTACTGGAAAGCTTGGGAATCGACAGTGTGAGCTGCATTACCGAAAGTGATAAAGAAAGCTATATGTACGCCAAGAAAGACCATCGCATTCAATACGAAATTCCGATGCGGTACTGGTCGGTCGCATCAAAAGATTTGGAGCAATTGGAATGGGGCAATCACCCCTTCGTCATTCCCGACAAAGCTTATTCCGAAACCGAAGGACTTTTGAAAGAATTTCTAAAGTCAGAGTTTTACGATCCGACCCTCAACTTCCTTTAAACCAATACAACTATGATCGCAACCACCATAGGAAAGACTTTTCTAAAGACTTACAACCAGAAATTCCAAACAGATTATTCTGCCAAAACATTTTTTATCGAGGAATTGGTACCCCTATTTTTCGACTACCCAAAGTATATGCGAACCGGTGGCAATGCACCATTACAGAATCCAAAATTCAAAGGAGGCCGACGACCAGATGCGGAAGATCGAAAACAAAGAATTGCAAATACCATTAAGAAGATAGATACCGATCCTGCAGGCTCTAGTCCGATTGGATATCCTTCTGATAATATAAATGCGACAACCTCTGGTCAAGTATCAAATTTAGGTCGAACTGTCTCATCAGAAGAAGCTTATTACTCTTGGATTGGTGCAGGCTTTAGCATTGGGGTAAAAGGGGGACTGTCCTTTTTATTTAACGAAGCCGAAATCCTACTCAGCCTATACGAAGGTTGGCAATACTACCGAAACTACCTAGAAGAAATACCGAATTTGGCACCCAACCAAATCGACACCTGGAATGGTCAATGGCTGGCTCATCGCTACCACCACAAATATTTTAACCCAAGCAGTCCGCTGGCCAATTTTGATCCGTTTGCACCACCCAAAAACGGCGAAGTTCGATTGGACACGCAAGTTTGGACAAGAGTGGTCTTTGGCCTGTCCCAGGTATTCCCAAACAACACCCTTTTGGCCTATGTCTTTAACCTTGGGCAAATGAACCAAACTGTTGGATTTATTCCCATAAAAATGCAGCGTTTCACCAAACCGATTCGGCTTTACAAAAAATTATTTGGAGAGAATACTTACTGGGAAGATGCCGATACGATAGAACAAATCTACGGAAATAAAAACAGCCTCTACCAGGCTTGCGAGCGCGGGGTAATTGGCGTGCGCGCATTGGAGCCCAAAGCCTTGCGCGATTTGAGAAAAAATTCCAATAAGAAAATCAAGTACGACTCGGACGATCGGACAACGGTCGTCTCATTTAGAACCTATATAAGCTGGATTTTAGCCATGTTGAACAACGAACAATTACATCAGCTTTCAAAGAAAATTGTCCAACTTTTTCTGACGTATGAAAGCACTTCCGAGCGCGGAAAAATGACCAAATCAAGAGCCATCGAAAACCTCCTAAAGAGTAGATCCCCCGATGGCTTTTTACAGGAACTCCTAGGCGTTGCCGAAGAAGCAACCGCTGAAGAGGGCGCGCAACTACTGGCATTGATTGAGCAAGTTAATAAACTGAGAATCGATAACTTCAGACGTTTTTTGATACTACTCAAATTGGAGTATGCCATTGCTAAAAAATAAAAACATCCTACAACTTCTAAATAAAAAATTATGGAACCTTACATTTATCTAAGGGCCTTGCGCCATGTTGACTACAGCGTATTTTCTGTTTCCGAAGGCCAAAAAAATTATTACGATCCCATCACAAATACCAAGGTAGCCTTTTCGAGTGGCCAGCAAGTGAAGCGCTCCATTATCGATGCGGCCTTGAATGAAATGGGCGAGCAAATCGCTCCAGTTATCTTTAATTATGAAATGAAAAAAGAGGGGAAAGACAAACAAAAGATTGGTGAAAAAGAGGCGCTGTCTATGGCTGACCCGAGCTTTCCAGATCAGTTGTTGGGCGGATGGATGAGCGCGCCCAAGGGTTCTAGCCCCGTCAAAAGGCGAAGCCCACTTTCTATTTCTGCTATGCGTCCTCTGCATCCCCTTTTATCCAAACTGCATCAAGAAAATATGACTTTTGACAGAAGCAGTCACCACAGCATCCACAAGGTAGTTGTGAAGGATACAAAGGGCAATGAAATCGACCAGGAGACCCTTCAGACATTTCTGAGAAGCAACCAAAGAACGCTGCCTGCCAGAAAATTCTTACAAGACCAAAAACGAACTGGTGGCCTTTTTGTGTATGACATCGCGATTGATTTGAGAACACTATTTTGTGTTGCCATCAATCAAACAGAGCCAGAATTGACCCATGAGGTCATGGATAAGCTTAAAGAAAGCGGCTGGAAAGAAACACAGAATACTTTCGGTGAATGTTTGGTTTGTCCCAAAGAGAGACGAGACAAAATAATTCCGGCACTGGCTAAATCGCTGATTAATTGGCGCATCACCTCAAACCAATCGAGAACGTTCAGTCTGATGGAAACGTTGGCCATCGCCATCAGTTCCAATGCCAATCGCATTGCCGCCAGCATCCGAGCCAAACTAGTGGACGAACGGAAGGCAAAACCCGTTATCGATCTAAGTATCTCCGACACCAACGTTTTTATTACGCCACCAGCGGAAGCCCATATCTTAGACTTAGAAGGGTCGGCCACTGCCATTGAAGCAGCCGAACAAAAGCTTATAAAATTGCTGTCGGAATACGATTATGAAAATCAGATTTTACCATAGCACCCTTGAAAAATTTCTCAACATAAAAAATGACAACCACCGGCACACACATGGCCTACCTTCACCTCTGCCACCGAAAGCTTTGGCTTTTTGCCAATGGCCTGAGCATGGAGCATACATCCGATTTGGTGGCAGAGGGTAAGCAGATCGAGGAATCCAGCTACCAACACCGAGCAGCGCGTTGGCAGCAACTGGAACTGGAAGGAATCAAGATTGACCACTACGACGCACAGGCTGGCATCATTCGCGAAGTGAAAAAATCCAATAAAAAAGAAGCAGCACACATCGCACAATTGAAATATTATCTTTTCGTGCTGGAGCGCAACGGCATTGCCGTACAAAAAGGAATACTCGAATATCCGAAACTAAAAACTACGGAAGAAGTGGTGCTGACATCGCAAGATCGACAACAAATTCCGCTCAACGAAAAAAAAGTAGCAGCCATCATCCGTTTGGAAGACTGCCCAACACGCGTTAAAAAAGCCATTTGCCGAAAGTGCAGTTACTACGATTTTTGCTTTATTGAATAACACATGAAAAGAACCTACTACCTATTCAATCCAGGCCGCATGACCCGCCGGGACAATACGCTTAAATTTGTCGCAGAAGACCAAAAAGGCAAAAGGTCGGCCCCCAAATATCTTCCCATAGAAGGTGTGGCAGGACTGTACATTTTTGGGAGTATTGATGCGAATAGTGCCTTGTTTAATTTCCTTGGGAAAAAACAGATTCCTGTTCACTTTTTCGATTATTACGAACACTACACTGGTAGCTTTCAACCCAAAGATTATCTGTTGGCAGGAAAAATGCAAGTGGAACAAACCAAAGCTTATCTACAATCCAAAAGGCGATTGCACCTAGCCAGAAACCTCATCAAAGGCGCCACCTACAACATGCTCAAAAACCTGCGGTATTACCACAAACGAAAAACGGACTTGGAAACTTTGATTGCGCAAATGGAGAAACTTCGAAGCAACATTGATTCAACCGAAAAGGTATCCGAATTAATGGGTCTCGAAGGAAATTGTCGACAGACGTACTACCAAGCTTTTGAGCACATTGTCGATGGTTTTTCTATGACGCATAGAACCAAACAGCCGCCCTCGAATGAACTCAATGCCTTGATTTCCTTTGGTAATATGATGTGCTACACGGTAGCACTCGACCAGATTTACCACACGCAACTCAACCCAACCATCAGCTTTTTGCACGAACCTGGCGCCCGCCGCTATTCACTGGCATTGGACATCGCCGAAATATTCAAACCCATCTTAGTTGATCGAACCATTTTTCGATTAACTAACAAAAGGGAAATCAAAGCCGAACATTTCGAGCGCAAACTCAATGGATGCTTTTTGAAAGACACAGGCCGAAAGGTCTTCATCCGCGTATTTGAAGAAAAACTCAAAGAAACCATCAAGCACCGCAGTCTACGCAAAAAGGTAAGCTACCAACACCTGGTGAAATTGGAATGTTATAAAATCGCAAAATACATTCTCAAAATGGACCCACAGTATCAACCCTTTCAAATCTGGTGGTGATGTATATTATATTGGTTTACGATATGGGAGAAAAGCGAGTGGCCAAAATGCTCAAACTTTGCCGCCAATACCTCAATTGGATTCAAAATTCTGTCTTCGAAGGTGAACTCAGCCAGCTTAAATTGAAAGAACTCATCCTCAAGGCCCGAGCCATCATGGACGAACAGCACGACAGCCTAATTATTTTCAGTAGCCGCAACAGCCGTTGGCTGGATAAGCAAATCATTGGTGTGGAGCCCAATAGCCTGGATGCTTTTCTTTAGTCAAAGTCGTGTTTTAATCGAACCAGAGTGGTATTGGAACATGGCGGCTGACTATGACACAGAAGACGGTACTTCTCTTTCTAATCGAACCAGAGTGGTATTGGAACATACATTGAACTATTTGTCGAAAAGCACTTTTCCAGTTTTAATCGGACCAGCGTGGTATTGGAACATGTGATTAGAAATATAGTGTATACTGCTATCAGTGTTCTAATCGAACCAGAGTGGTATTGGAACACTCATCCTGGAATGAAGGACTGGATGCTTTCGATGTTTTAATCGAACCAGAATGGTATTGGAACATCGATATGTGGAATAGAATGTTACCTAGTGTTAATGTTTTAATCGGACCAGAGTGGTATTGCAACTTTACTGTTCAAAGGCTGTTCGGGCATAAGAGCATTGTTTTAATCGAACCAGAGTGGTATTGGAACTGCTTGACAGCATGCCTTTTGGCTGGGGCGTTTGCGCGTTTTAATCGAACCAGAGTGGTATTGGAACGCAAAATGGACAGCCGCGATAGCAGGGGAATGGCTGTTTTAATCGAACCAGAGTGGTATTGGAACAAGAAACTGCGGCTGGAAAAGGATTCGAACCTTTCGGTTTTAATCGGACCAGAGTGGTATTGGAACGCGACAAGTCAAAGGGCGATTTTGAGGATACTATCGTTTTAATCGGACCAGAGTGGTATTGGAACTTTCTATCACTCTCTTTCTTACCCTAGTGGTAATCGTTTTAATCGGACCAGAGTGGTATTGGAACATGAGAGCTTTTTGTCCCGCCTTTACCGCCGACTCTTGTTTTAATCGGACCAGAGTGGTATTGGAACGGGATAGCGGCAAGAAGCCTTTTTGGGTTAATCCTGGTTTTAATCGGACCAGAGTGGTATTGGAACGCGGAAACAGCCGCTAAGGAAAGCGATTTTACAAGCTGTTTTAGTCGGACCAGAGTGGTATTGCAACTTGCTTGGAAGGGCTGGCAGTTTTTTTGTGCAAAGAAGTTTTAATCGAACCAGAGTGGTATTGCAACACGTATCTACAAATGAGATTACTATTGCAGCTAATCGTTTTAATCGAACCAGAGTGGTATTGCAACTTCTCTCTCTGCACTATACTCTGATACATCATAGAGCGTTTTAATCGAACCAGAGTGGTATTGGAACATGTATGCGGTACCGGCATCAGCCTTAATCAATTTTGTTTTAATTGGACCAGAGTGGTATTGCAACAGGTTCTTGCGCTCTCCTATTTTGATGACCTCAAGGGTTTTAATCGGACCAGAGTGGTATTGGAACGTAACTGAAGAACCTACTGAAACTGCCCTTCTACACGTTTTAATCGGACCAGAATGGTATTGGAACTACGTAAGCCATTTCATATCTGCCTGTTGTATGATTGTTTTAATCGAACCAGAGTGGTATTGAAACTTTAGCTGCTTTGCTTTACGAATCCATTTACAAAAACTTTTAATCGAACCCAATTGGAATAGGCTCAGCAATTGGTCTAATTGTTTTGGAAAATGCCCATTTTGATCAAAAATAGCAGATCAGTAACTTTCTCCACACTTCTCATTTAAGCAGTAAGCCCCTGAAATTGACATCACAACCTTTTGGAGATTCCGCCAAAGGAGCCTGTGTAGCTTCCAAGTATTCACTTATTTGGCTATTTTTAAGGGAATGAAGCCATGATGAAGGCAATTTTGTCCAAGCACTTATTTGGATGTCTAGTAAACAATTAGCATGTAATATTGTATTAGTATTGCGCTGTAAGTACTGTAACAATGTTGCAACAGATTTCGCCCCACAAATGAGACTAATGACATCCACTGCCGTGCAAGCAGCGTCGTAAATAGCTATTTTGCTAAATAACGTTTTGCCAACTTTTTCAGGCACAAAATTAAAATTATTCAAAAACTTATATCGCTCAACAGCGATAGCACTTACAAAATACAATCAGATGATTCAAGTAAAAATGAACAAGGAAAGAATTGAAACCATTGGTGATAACCACGTGGGTACAAGCATCGAAACTCCAATTCTCGCGAACGCATTTGAAAAATCAGACGATCAAAAGATTGAAAACATTCAACATTACTTTAGTTTGATAATGAATGAGCTGGGGCTTGACTTATCTGACGATAGCTTATCTGGAACTCCTTACCGCGTGGCAAAAATGTTTGTCAAGGAGCTATTTTATGGTTTGGATCCCAAGAATAGACCGAAAATCTCAACATTTGAGAACAAGTATGGCTACAAAAAGATGTTGATCGAGCAAAACATCACCATCGATTCTTCTTGCGAACACCACTTTCTACCGATCATGGGCCACGCACATGTGGCATACATCCCCAAAGAAAAAGTTATTGGCCTGTCGAAAATAAATCGCTTAGTCGACTATTACGCGCACAGACCTCAAGTACAGGAAAGATTGTCTGTACAGATTTTGAAGGATTTGCAGGAGACCTTGGACACAGAAGATGTCATTGTTATGATCTCTGCAAAACACCTTTGTGTTTCCTCAAGAGGCATAAAAGATAAGGATAGCTATACGACGACCATCGAATATGGCGGATGCTTCGCAGACAAAAGCTATCGAGATGAGTTTCTGAACGCCATCAATCAGCAAGCTGGAAAGAACGCTTAGCTTCCAAAATAAAAGAACCTGTCTAAAAATCTTTTACGGTTGCTGCAAAATATGCTTTCAACAGCCGCAAAATTTTTTGGACAGGTTCCAAATCAACTCTCCCCTTACAAAGGATTTCTTACATCAGTTCATCAACTGGATCGCTTTGGGCAAAACAGATATTTTTGCTTTCTTGATGGCCGTGATTTCTCCATCGGTTTCAAGGCTGCCAATTTTATCTAATTCTATTTCAACAGATTTTATGTAGGTAGACACCCGCTTTGGCTTACCAGAAAAGCGACCTCTTTTCAGATCACTCAAGGCTTGTAAGATGCCGATCCTATTTAGGTCATAACAGTAATTGAGCCCCAGCAAACCATTGTCGGCTTCCATTTTCTGATCGTACATAAACTCTCCGGAAACATGTCGATTTTTGATGATGCTTAGGTTGGTCAATGGCACGCGTTCCTTGTGTCCATTTTCTTGGATCAAAGCTCCCATCATGTTTCGATGCGTTGCAATGGTTTTCAGGGCAGTGTAAAGAATGGTGGTATTCAAAAATCGATTTTTTAAGCGATCGATGATAAAGTCGCCTTTATTAAAAAGCTCATTGGCATTGGCAATCAAGCCAATACTGGCATTGATTAGAAAATACTTCCGATGCCACTTTTTAGCATCGACCGTATAATCCACCTGCCCAATATCCACGGCTGAAGTATGGCTATCGATCCGCAAAGGAATACCCTCCAACTTTCGATTGAATGGCTTGTGAAAATCATTGCTCGATCCGATACCAATGGCCCCAATACCAATACGCTGCCTGCTTTCGCCCATCAATGGCAAAAGGGTATTCAACAAAACATTCAAAGAACCATCTCCACCAGAAGAAATGATGTAGCCTTCTTCATTGGCTGCTAAAAAACGACGAATGTCCGGTGCGAAATCAAATGGAGGTTTGTACTTGACAATTTCAATAGCAGGCAATAGAGACGCCACCACCTGCTTTTCGATGCGCTCCCAACGTTTTTTTCCTTCGTTGTTATTAGCAGCTACATTGACGAAGATGAGCTTAGTCTTGGAGACTGGGGGCTTCATATTTTGTCAATTTCAAACGATCGATGCCATCCTGTACAAAGGGCGACAAGAAGATCAACTTAATAATGAATTTATTCAAACCTGCTAGCCAATTGGGTAAAGGTCGCAAAAAGTCAACAAATAAAATAACGCGTTCGCCATTGGTATCATTCCACACTTCGTGGTAGTAAGTATCGTCAAAAACCAGGCTCTTACCTTCCTCCCAAATCGCCATCTTATCGCCGATACTGATGCGACATTGTTCTTTCGGACTCGGTATCTGGAGGCCCATGTGAAAACGCAGTACGCCATTGAACGGCCCTCGATGTCGAGGGATGTGTTTATGGGGTGACAAGATGGAGAAAAAGGCCGTTTGCATACCCGGAATTTGACGCAGCAAAGCATCTGTCTTCGGACATTGAATCCTCCCCTCCTCCACTTGGTAACCATAGGCATAGAAAAAGAAAGTCTTCCAACGATCATCTGTCGTCAACACTTCCTGGTCGGGAGAAATATCCTGAAAGTTGGGAATGTGCTCTCGGTTTTCCAATACCGCCGCCAATTCTTCTTGAATGATGTGGGTATTGTTTTCGATGTGCTTGATCCAGGGGAAGAGTTGGTTGTCAAAAATTGGTCGGTCACCGACACGAGAGAATTTTTTAAACAACCATTCCGTGCCTAAAAAAGCCTTATGGCCCATCAATTTGAACTGTAGCCCCAACACAAAACGGAGGACCTTTTTTAGGAATCGCTTTAGCATAAGAAATTATATTTTTGGTGATAACTGATTTTTTGAAGCAGGCCGGCCGAGGTTTCGAAGGTGGCGAGCATGCGAACGAAGGTTTTGGAAAAAGCCAGGATTTTCAAAATACGGAAGACCGTACTCCTGACAAGTCTGCCGAACAATCGGCGCAATTTCGGGATAGTGAATGTGGCAAATATACGGAAAAAGATGATGCTCGACTTGAAAGTTCAAGCCGCCAAAAAAGAAATTAACCC
>JBCCSZ010000223.1:0-13488 GCA_039199225.1 Bacteroidota bacterium | reverse complement strand
GTATAGTATTCGCCAGCCATCCGGTCAGAATCGAAAAACGGTACGACCTCCCGCATGCTGTTCTTGACAATTTCCAACCACTTCTTCGGCTTATCGTAATAAGTCGGAATGATCTCATTTTCGAGTACATCCAGCAAATTCGTCAAATCGAGCTGGTCTACTTCGTGATGCGGCCTACTGCTATCGGCCTTGGGGACGACATAGGCATTGTGGCCGTGATTGGAGAACTCAGGCACCCATCCGTCGAAGGTCGAAAAGTTGACACTTGCGTTCATGGCAGCCGTCATACCACTGGTACCGGAGGCTTCCCGTGGGATACGCGGCGTGTTCAGCCATACATCTGAGCCTTGCTTGAGTTTTTTGGACAAAGCCAACTCGTAACCGACAACCACCGCACAGTTTCGGTATTTCTTGCTGAGGTGTACCAACCCATTGAAGACGCTCAGGGCATCGTAATCGGTGGGATAAGGCTTGCCGGCCCAAATGATCTGAACGGGACGCTCGGCACTGCGAATGATGCGCTCGAAGCGTTCCAGGTCGCGGGTGATGAGATCGGCCCGCTTGTATCCGGCAAAACGTCTGGCCCACACGATGGTCAAAGCATTGGGATCAAAAATCTTCCCTGTCTGATCTGCTACCAGGTTGAAAAGCTTTTGCTTCAGCCAATGTTTGCGGCTCAAGAGCGTTTTATCATCTCCATTTTCCAGGGCCTCATCCATGATCTTATCCGACCAGTATTTCTTGTTTTGCGCATTGGTGATGTGGGTAATCGGGCAGATTCCATTGAACTTGCCCCACATCTGCCGAGCCACCTCCCCATGAATCTTGGATACGCCATTGGATAAGAATGACATGCGCAATGCTACCAACGAATGGTTGAACACTTCTCCATCTGTACCGGTCAGGTGGCGCACCGTTCCCAAAGGTAAATCCGCAAAAAAGCCCAATTTATCCAACAAACGGATGTCGTGCTTTTCATTACCCGCCTCTACTGGCGTATGGGTTGTAAAAATGAGTTTGTTGCGAACGGACTCCATATCGCCCAACTGCTTGTACAAATAAAAGGCAGCTGGCAAGGCATGTGCTTCATTGAGGTGGTAAACGTCAGGCGCATAGCCGAGGATGTCCAGCAATTTGGCACCGCCGACGCCCAAGAGGATACACTGCGCTACTTTGGTCGCTACATTGCTGTCGTACAAGCGGTGGCAGATCGTCTGTGCCAGCCAATCATTTTCCGGCAGGTCTGTCGACAGCAGGAACAAAGGCGCTGTTCCAAAGACCTCTGGCGGCAAGTAATATGCCTTGATGGTGACAGGGTGCCTGTCGATATTGATTTTAAATTTAATTCCTGTATCTACTAGGAAGCTGTAGTTCTTTTCAATGAATTGTGACTCCATTGTTTGGTCGCCCCGGCGCGTCTGGTCGTAGTATCCATATTTCCAGAGAATACCGATGCCGACCATCGCCTGGCGCAGCTCATAGGCAGAACGCATGTGGGAACCCGCCAAATATCCCAGTCCTCCAGAATATATCTTCAATGCCTGATCGATGCCGAACTCCATGCAGAAATAGGCGGCTTTCTGCGAGTAGTCCTTATTGATCGGATAGGGATGCTTAAAGTTCTTGAAAGTAGTGCTCATTGAATATTGGTTTTAAGTATTGGCTTACAAGTTTACGAATTTATATGTATTCGTGTATAAAACACACTATTTATCTAACACTAAAAACGGATTTACGTCCGCTATTTGTTTAATTTCTTTCTGCTTTTGTAGTGACATACGGGCGGATTTCCAACCTACATTAAACTTTCCGGCAGATATTAACGACGGGTTTACATGGGAATACACATTAAAAAATCATGCCGAATATCCGCTCAGTCTCTCTACTAATTTGACATTAGGAACTGATATTCAATCACTTAAACCAAAACTAACCTTATTTTTGTAAAACACTTATTTTGCCGTAAAAGCAGTCGTACCACTTCAAAGGCTTGCTGACTAGCCTACGTTACCTGCCACAAAGCGGTAAAAGTCTTGTACGACCAACATGGATTGGGAAAGGTAACGGAGATTTGGGGGCAAATGTTTATGCAATTGCTCAAACAATGCTTCTTCTTTGGCTAAAAATCGGTAAATCGTTTTGCTCACCTTGATGAAGCGCAGCAAATCGTGCGGCCCGGGTAGGTTGCGGGTCCCCATCAGATGGAGGGTCTGCCTGAAGTGGGGGAAGCTGTAAAAGGTGTAGACCTCTGGCCAACGGAAGGCCAAGTACAGGAAAATCATGTGATTGTCCTCGTGGTAATGGTTGTTTTCTACAGATATTGGATGTCGTTCTTTGTATTCTCTGAGCAGTTCATCACAGCAAAATTTGAAGCGAGCAATGCGATTTTCGATGTCTTTCTCCTCGTTGAGCAGATTCCGAAACATCTGCCGTACAAAATCCGACTGTTGACTGGCAAATTGCAGCATCATCTGCTTTGGATTGTAGTTTTCGCGCTTCCAGAGCCGCTTGGTCGTTGAATTCTGCAATGACTTTTCGTACATCTTCCCAAAGTCGGGTGCTTCGACGTCCCAGTTTTGCTGAAAGTGGTGTAGGGATTCCCAGATGTAAATGCCGTCGTAATGGCGTGTGCGTTGGAGGAACTTTGTGTAGTCTTGGATGTAGCCTTCGAGTTTTTGTACTTGCATGGGAGGGGGTGGGTTTTGTGGTTTGGTGATTGGGTGGTCGGTAATTTTGTGATTGGGTGGTTTGGTGATTTTTGTGATTGGTGATTGGGTGGTTTTTTTTATGGTTTTTGGAGGTATTTGTAGAGGGCGGACAGGGTGTGGGGGTGTTCGAAGGTGTCTTGCTGGAGCAGTTTTGGGAGGTCAGCTAGGGGGAATTGGACGACTTCGATGTCCTCTTCGTCGTCTAGGGAGAGGTCGTGGGTTTTGCTTACTTGGCTGGCGACCCAGTGGTGAATGCGGCTGTCCATAAAGACGGGATTGGAAGGAACGCTGCCCAGGTAAGTCCATTTCTCGCCAGAATAGCCGGTTTCTTCTCGGAGTTCTCGTTGGGCGGCTTGGAGGGAATCTTCTCCGGGGTCTACGATGCCGCCAGGTAGTTCCAGGGTTTCGTAAGCGATGCCGAAGCGGTATTGTCGAACCAAGAGCATTTGCGCATTGGTGGTGATGGCCAGTACGTTGACAGAATCGGCCGATTCCAAGACCGTCATGGTGCCGCTTTTCCCCGTTTTTAAGTTTTGCATCGTATCCAGCCGAACGTCAAACAACTTCAAGGAAGGGCCTTTTTCAGAGGCGATTCGTTTCCAATTTCCTGTATTTTCTTGCATGCAATTCTACTTTTCCAGTTTGCTCAAACCTTTAAGGATTCTCTTGGCGCGACTGCGAAATCCGGTCGTCGCCAGTGGCATTTGTTCTTCCAAGACGAGGCGCAACTCCCCTGCCAGGTCGGGTTCTTCCCGGCATAGTTCGTACAAGACCTGCATGGCGTGTACCCTGGTGGCTGCCTTTTCTTGCGGGTCCAGCAAATAGTCAAAACAAAGGGTGGCAACTCGCCCTTGCAATTTTTTGGGAACCCTCTGGCTGGTCAGTATTCGAATACTGTTGCGCTTGATGGCATCATGCAGCCCTTTTTGCTTTAGGTTTTTCACCAAGCTCCCTAGGTGAGGCGCCATCAGTTGGGGGTATTTATCTGTACAATGGCTCACGGCCCAGGCCGCTCGCTGCATAACTTTATCCTCCTCATCCTGCATAAGAAGATCAAACAGGATTTTGAAACGGAGTGGATCCTCCCCGATGTAGTCACGAATCAGGAGCATTTGCTCCTTGTTGTGATGGTCGAGTATTTCCTGCCGAATGTCCAACTTACTCCATTTCCTCGTTGAAGTAAATCTTGTAAAAGGACATCTGACGTTCCTCATCAAAGCCTTTTTCGATGTACTCACTGCTCACGTCCGGATTGTTGAGGTCCAGGCGAATCTGGATGTCGTTATCTAGCTTGATCGTACTCTTAAATTTACTTCGGGCCGATTTGATGGCAGGCTTGGAAATCTCAAAATTGTTGGCTGCCCCCAGAGCGTAGTTTTGCTGGTAGTTGCGCAGCTCTGCGGCCATGGGCTCATTATCGGGAACAACCGTATTGGCAAAATCATCGAAATTGAAGGAATCGTTGTTGTTGAAGTATTCTACCGAATCCGACAGAAACTGCATTTGCTCCTTTTTATCATGGGCGGGCATGACCACTTCCTTGGAAAAGTTGTTACACAATTCCAGATAAGATCGGGTGTAGTAATTCTCATCTTGCACAAAGCCCACATTCAAAAACTGGTACAGCCAGTAGTTGGCATCGTACTGATTGTTGTCCACACTTACCAATCGATAACCGTCAAACTTCTCGGTATTTAAAATCAGGCAGCCCTTGTCCAGCTTGTCGATGCGAAAGCCTTCCTCCTTCTTGGGAATCAGCATTTCTCCGGACTTGGTGATCTGCAGAAAGGTATTTTTCTGTTCAGATTTGAATATCCCCAAGGCACTGACTAGTTCGTCGCCAAAGAGGATGTCCGAAAAATAAGCCACATAGACCTCCCCGGATTTGATGTTGGGATGGCTCGACTGGCGGTAGAGGTGTTCGAGAATGTTGACAGATTCCGACAAAAGGCGTTCTGGCTCCTCGAAGATGGTCGTGGCAAAGCCAAACAGCTCGTTGTACTCCGGCCCATTTTCATGCTGAAATCGATACCAATCCTGGCTGCGTTTCAACGACTTGAGAAAGTACTTCATCAGGGCTTCCTGCATAGCTTCATCCGGTCGGTACAATTCGCTAGAGATGAAGTTGCGCTCGGCACGAAAACGATTTCCAACCCGGTGAATGGCCATTGGCCCCAATTGTATATTTGAGAAATTGGCTTGCATGATATATGGATTTGTGATCTGTCTGCAATGTTAAAAAAAATATCCCGAAATACGTCAGGGTCGGGCTTTTTGCAAATTTGATCGGAATAATTTTCCCTTTTCATCGATTATCCCTAAATTTTCACATGTGTTTCGAAAACATCGAACACACCCATTTCTCCATCAAATACAAATAAACAATTCGATATGGGATTTTTTAATGAAATCAAGAAGTTGTTGTTCGTCAAAAAGGCGGTGGCGAAATCAGCCGCAGATAAGGCCGTTGAAAAAGGCAAAGAGGTTGGTGAAGACTTGAAGGACAAGACCGAAGATGTATTTGACAAAACGATGGACACCGTCAGCGAGGCTGGCACAAAGCTCTGGGATACTGCCGGAGATTTCATTGACAAGGCAAAAGATAAAGGCAGCGACCTTTACAATAGTTTCAACGAAAAATCTGAAGACGCTATGAATATCGATGATGAATTGGTCGAATCTCCTTTGGATACACCAGAAGAAAAAAGCAGCCCCTCCGTAAATGCGGACCCGATGGAGCAAGCCAAGACCGTTGCTCAAGACATTGGCGGCAAGGTCATGGATGCCGGCAGCCAGGTGGGCGACAAAGCAAAGACTGTGGCAGAGGATGTCGGCGCCAAAGTGATTGACGCCACCTCTAAGCTGGGCGATAAGGCCATGGGGTTGGCAGAAGATGTCGGCTCTAAAATCCTGGAAAGTGAGGCACTCGACAAAGCCAAAACCGTCGCGGAGGATGTCGGTGGTAAGGTGATTGATGCCACCACTAAACTAGGGGACAAGGCCAAAGACCTGGCAGAAGACGTCGGTTCTAAGATTCTGGAGAGCGATGCCCTCGATAAGGCCAAGGGGCTGGCCGAAAACATCGGAGGTACCCTACTGGGAGCTGCTGGTGGCCTCATGGAAAAGGCCAAGGATGCCGCAGAAAACATCGGAAGCAATATCCTACAAACCGACAAGCAGGATACCGCTGGACCAATGGAAGAAGAACCTTTCAGCTCGCCGGGCTACGACGACCTATTGGACGAAGACAAGCGATTTGCTGATGTCGATGATGGCCTGGCCGAAAAAGCCAAGACAGTTGTGGACGATCCTTCGAATACAATGGACAACATCTTGGAAAAGGCCAACGATATGGTCGACCGCCTCAGCGAGAAGCTCAAGGAAACGGCGGGCGGCGACGAAGTACCTAAAGAGCCTCAAATCGGCTACGACAATTTGAAAAAGAGCGCCTTGGAGAGCAAAGACGACTTCTTCGAAAAGGCCAGTCGCTATGCCGATGGAGACTACCACGCCTTCAACCCAAATGCTGATCAACCCCAGATCGTCCCTTCCGAAGACGTTACATCCGAAGACAAGAAGCCCTTCCAAGGCACCATAGCTGGCTTTGAAGACCACGATGGCGACGGCGATCCACTGATCGACGATGCTATTATTGAGGAGGACGACGATCCAAAGTAATACCTCCCTAGCCTACCAAGCAAGCGTAAAATCAAAGAGAGGCCATCGCAATAATTTGCAATGGCCTCTTACTCTTGATTTAGGGGAAATATCGTTTAGATTCGACAATGGATATTTGCCGAAAGACAATTGATTCAATGTTTACGCTCTCTGATTGGAATCGCCCGCAAGGTAGCGAAATTGCCAAGGTCAAAATTTGCAAAAAGCAATACGCAGATATATAAATTTTGCACAATTCAAGAAAACCTCAATCAACCTCCAAGCGATAGCCGACGCCGTGAATGTTTTTGATGGAAATATTAGGCTCCGCCTTCAATATCTTTCTCAATCTAGAGATGAATACATCCAGGCTACGCCCAACAATGGCGCCTTCCTCCTTCCAGACATGGTCCTGTATTTGCTCCCTCTTCAGGATTTCATTGGGATGCTTGGCCAAGTACTCCAAGAGCTTCGCCTCGCGAAAGGTCAATTGCCTTTGTTCGTCCTGAAATTGAATGGTCAAGTTCTTGGGATCAAAGACAGCACGGCCAATTCGAAGGGTGTTGGAAGTAGGCGGAGCAACAGGCACGGCCGATTGGGGCGTAGGCGGCAGGGCGGCTTGCTTTAGCCAACACAGCAGCCCTCCCAAGAGGCACAGCATCGCCAGCAACAAAAAAACATGCGTGGATTGTTGCGACACCTCCTCAAAGCTTACTTCCAGTAGGTTGCAAGCCATGGCTTGGTCGCGTCCCAGACAGGGAATATTTCTATTTTCGAAGGCCAGCAGATTGTAGCCCAATAGGATGGTATCGCCCTGGCAGCTTTTGATGGCCACTTCGTAGGCATTGGAAATTTGGAAGTTGGAGAAGGCTCGGTCCAGCAAAATGGGTAGGGTGTCGTAGTTGATGAAGCGATCGAGCTGCAAGACATAGGTCGCGCTTGATGGGGCTTGCTCCACTGGGGGAATCGTAGAAGTCGCATCGCCCTGGGCCTTGTACAAATCGTGTGCTGCCTGCCGCAAAGCCAAGTTGATCTTTCGGTCGTTCAAGCCCGTATGCTGCCCGCTATGGCCTGTGTTGAAATGCAAAAGCAGGAAGAACACTCCCACCAAAAAGCACAAAAGACCAGCAAACTTCCATCTATCCATGATACAAATTTAAAAACCTTAAAGCTTGTGTAATAGTGTTTTACATTTCATTTACAATCTTTTACAAGCCATTTACCCCTACTTTTCTTTTTTGCCAGAACTTGGGACCATTGTTCATCTTAGAAAAAACAGCTTATGTATTCTTTCAAAATCGTCCATACCCTTTTACTCGTATTCTTCAGTTGCACTGCTATGATGGCTCAGCTCAGCATCCCCAATCCTCTGAGCGATTTGACCAAGGATTATCAAAGCTGTGCCGCTATCTTTTTCGAAGGAAAGATGCTGGTAGACAAATACGCACCTTCTGGCAAATGCAAGATTACCAAGGAGGTAAAAGGCAAATTCACTCTAGCTGCCGTTGAGCTTACCGACTCTAGTGCAACGCCCATCCAGCAGATTCCATTTCGGGTAGCCATCAAAAACAAGGCGACCAATACCCTATGGATGTACACGCAAAAAAGCGTCCAGGAAATTTTGCTGGAAGACCTGCTGATGGAGTGCCAGCCGGGTGATAAACTCCTATTTCTAACGGAAGACAAAAGCTATGCGCTTCCTCACAATGAGGTGGAAGTCAAGGTAGGTTGCTAGGATCAAGAGCGACGGCGGCGCAGGAGGCCCTCTTGCACCACAGAAGCTACCAATATTCCTTCTCTGTTGAAAATGCTGCCACGGGTAAATCCTCTGGCATTGGAGGCACTGGGGCTATCTAGGGCATACAGCAGCCATTCGTCGGCCCGAAAATCGCGGTGAAACCAGATGCCATGGTCAATGCTGGCAATCTGTATCTCATGGAAAGAGATTTTTGCCATGTGTGGCAACATGGCGGTAGTCAGCAGATTGTAATCGGAGGCATAGAGCAAAACTTCCTGGTGCAGGCGAATATCGTCCGGCATGGGGCCGCGGGCCTTGATCCAAACATGCCGAAAAGGCGCATGAGACTGAGTGGAGGCGATGTTTATGGGTTCTACTGGACGAAAATCAATCGGTCGAGGTCGTTGTATCTGTTTGTAGAATTCCGGATAAATATCCTTGTAGACCTCTGCCAGCTCTTTGTCCGTCGGTAAGTCTTCGGGAGCTGGTACATCCGGAATACTGATTTGGTGGTCCAGGCCATCTTGGCTCAGTTGGAAGGAGGCAGACATATTAAAGATTGGCCGTCCCTTTTGAATGGCAACGACCCGGCGGGTGGTAAAACTACCTCCATCCCGAATGCGATCCACATCGTAGACAATGGGATGATTCACATCTCCTGGTAGGATAAAATAAGCGTGCATGGAGTGGGCAAAACGATCGTCTGGAACGGTCTGGTTGGCCGCGTGTAAGGCTTGAGCCAGCACTTGTCCGCCAAAGACCCTCCGCCAGCTCGTTTTATAGCTGTTGCCTCTAAAGATATTTTCCTCAATGCGCTCCAAGCGGAGCAATTCGCTTAGTTCAACAGCATCCTTCATGTCTTATTGCTTGGTTCAAGGCCATCACTTAATCTCCAACAAGCCGTCTTCCGGGATGTTGTCGTCCGTTAAGCCAGAATAGTGGGCCTTCATATTGTCGATCACAAAATCGAAGGGAAAATCCTCGAAGCCACCATAATCCTCCAGGTATTCCATGAATAGACCACCCTCCTTGTCAAATTCCTGAAAGACTGAGTCCGTACGACCGTCAAATTCCAGGGTGTCTACGTTGAGTTTATCGCAAAGAGACTTATTAAAGGCAGGAGATGCTTTCAACCATTTTCCATCCAGCATCAAATCGACCATGCCGTGGGGCGTCAATTCATCCGTCCCCAAGAGGGCCATCAATTTTTCGGCAGCAATGTGGTTGCGAACCTTGGCCAGGTGCAAGCGAGCCGGTATACCGACGGCGCGCAGACAGCTCACGTAAAGGATGGACTTATCCAGGCAGTGGCCCTCCGGGCGCTCCATGATACAACTGCTCTGCCACTCTTCCCTTTTGAAGCGAATCTGGTAGGGGTTGTAGCGCCAACCATCGCGAATGGCATTGTACAGCTTAACGGACTTTTCCTGCAAAGAATCCTCCTTGGAAGTGTGGTCATCTACATACTGCTGAATGCGCGGATGAGAATAATCGAAGAAATAAGTTTCGTCTAAGTAAGTCATTATCCCAACAAAGACTGTAGCTTCATGGCCAGGCCCATATCCCCTTTGATCTTGACCTTGCCGGTCATGGCTGCCATCATAGGATTGAGCTTGCCTTGCTGAATTTTCATAAACGTATCCATGGAAGCGCTAATGGTACAATCGGCTTCTTTGTCTTCGTTGGTGATGACATTGCTATCGCCGGTTCCATCCACGTGGATGACCATATCGTCCAATACAAATTTGAAGGTGGCACCAACCGGGTTGGACTGATTTGCTCTTTTTGAAAATTCGCTTGTAAGGGCTTCGAGATTCATTGAAATGATATTAAGTGAATAGTAGTGGTTAAACGCCTAATCTAAGGTAGTAGTTTTCAGACATTGATAAAAAGTACTTTCGGCCATCGATTTAGGCCCGACCATTTACCAATTTTATTTCATGGTGATAACCGCCTTGCCCATCACTTTGCGGGCTATCATATCTTCCAACGCCCGTGGTGCTTCTGCCAGTGGATAGGTCTTGTGAATGTGCGGCTTTAGCTTGCCTTGCGCATACAATTGGAAAAGCTCGACTGTGTTTTGGACGTTTAATTTTGGTTCGTGGCGAATGGCAAAGTCGCCATAGAATACCCCAACGATTTGGCAGCCTTTGAGCAAAGCCAGGTTCAGGGGGATGCGCGGGATGGAGCCGGCGGCAAATCCGACAACCAGAAAACGGCCTTTCCAGGCAGTTGCGCGCAGCGCTGCCTCCGAGTAATCGCCACCGACGGGATCGTAAACCACATCGGCTCCCTTGCCGTCTGTCAATTCTTTGATGCGCTTTTTGAGGTCTTCTGTTTGGTAATTGATCCCTGCTTCGGCGCCGTATTGCTTGCACAGCTCCAGCTTTTCGTCTGTAGAGGCCGCAGCGATGCCCCTGGCCCCCATGGCTTTGCCCAGCTCTACGGCCGCCAGCCCAACGCCTCCTGACGCACCCAGTACCACGAGGGTTTCTCCTGCTTGCAGCCGAGCCCGATCTTTGAGTGCATGGTAGGACGTTCCATAGGCCAGCATAAAGGAAGCCGCCACATTGAAGTCCATACCTGGTGGCATGGGAAAGCAACTATTGGCCGGCGCAACGACCTGCTCTGCAAAGCCACCAAAGACCAACATGCCAAATACCGCATCTCCGACTTTCAAATGTTTGACGTCTTCTCCTACAGCACGGACAACACCTGCCACATCGCTACCAGGAGAAAAAGGCAGGGGCGGTTTGAACTGGTATTTGCCTTGGATGATGAGCGTATCTGGAAAGTTGACACCACAAGCCTTGACATCGATGACAACTTGCTTGGGGCCGGGCGTCAAATCCGGTAATTCGTCCAATTGGAGTGCGGAAGGTGGACCGAAGGAATGGCATCTTATGGCTTTCATAAATAAGCGCTTTGATTAAATACAAAAGGCGGACAATGTCCGCCTTACTTTGGTGCCCAGAACAGGATTCGAACCTGCACACCCTTGCGAGCACTAGCCCCTCAAGCTAGCGTGTCTACCAATTCCACCACCTGGGCTTGGTTACTATTTGTGCATACAACCACGAAGGCTGCCAAAATAGTTCGGCAAAGGTATATCAAAATCGGGATTTTTTTAGCAAGTCGGTCCATAAAATATTCTCATCCCAGAATTACAAAAAGATATGCGGATAAAAGCGGCATAAAAACATATAAAGCACGGTAAAAGCGGAATCAGGGAGAATAATCTTCGACTTTTTCAGGCTTTTTTATTGTCACATTTTGATCCTATTCAAAATAGGACAATTCAATACTTTACAATCCGTTCTCGATTTGAGACTGACCGCATTCTGTCAAAACGACACCTCTCTTTAGTTCGTACCTACCCTTTTCCACATCCGGATAAATCCAAGTATCCTATATATTGAATGGATCGCAAAAAAACCCGTGTCACAGCATTCAATCCTGCATTTGCTTTTTGTTCACATTACATATATATTTGATTTATCATTATTCATATGCGAAACATCATCAGCCCATTTCGCAAGTTTAGAGATCAAGTAAAAGCAAGTAGCATTTCTCCAAAGCATCCATAACCTTGTCAATACAATCACTTTTGTAACCAAAGCTGTCATCCATCCATTTGGATGAGTAGCTTTCATTCAAACATTTGTTGATTGAGTGGCGGTCGTTCACCTTTGCCACATCATTCGCCCCAGATTACGCGGGTACTGCTGGCCAGTACACCATAACAACTACATACACCGCAGGCAAAAAGAACTTCGTTAACCAAACTGTAGATGCAATATGGAATACCTCCTTCTATACTCTATCGGGCTATCTCTCGTTTCTTTTCTCGGCATGGTTTTGACCAAACCTGCGAGCATACCGCTGCCTCCTCACCAGGATTCGGACGAATCGGATGTTGCTATGAGCGAAAGCCAAATCAGCATTCCCTTGTCTACCAGTTACTCGACGCAGAGCGTTCCCACAACGGAGCGGTCTACCCCCTACTTTCAACCGGCCTATGTTTCGGAGGAAGAAGCATTCGTCATTCCACATGCAATCAGCGATTACGCCAGGTACTAGCACGCTTTTGCAACCAAAGGCAAACCGTCTCGTATTATCAAATGACCGATACGTAGCAAACTATTACTCATGGACATACACAAACACTTTTTGCTGCTTGGCTTCATCGGACTGATGATCGTTTGGTGGCAACCTGCTAAAGCGCAATACGCTTATAAAGAGCCTGCTACGGCAGCCTACATTACACCGGCCCCTACCTATAAATTGGAGCGGCCAAAGAGAACACCCAACAAAAAGGCGGACCACCCTTCCGTCGAGGTTTACAGACACCACCGTCGGCTTTCGGCTACCTATTCTGGCCAGTTTATCCAGTTGATTCAAACAGAACGCCCCCTTCCAAGGGACCACGAGCTGTTCCGTCAATTCGGAGCCATTTACTACGACCTACTACCCGATGGCCAGTACATCTACGGTTTGAAGGTTGATTTTTCTAGCCACAAATCCATGCTTGCATTCCTAGAGCGTGTCGTACGCCCCCGTGCTGCGGCTGCGCGCCTAGTGGTGTATAAGCGAGGCCGTCTGAAGACCAAAAATTGACTCAAGTGTAACTATTATCTTTTTTGAGACCAAAGTCGCACAGCCTATCCGAAGTATCGGATGGGCTTTTTGGCGTTGCAACAGCAAGTGTGGAAAATAAAGAGGCGATAGGCTCAAAGAAGCACCGATCCAAACCCGCATACTGCCCAAATGCATACTGAAAACATCAAGACTGATTCAAAAAAGAATTGCGAAGGCGCTGAAGGAAGGGAGAAGCAAAAATAAACTCTTGCAAGTACTTATTGTCGCTGTTGAGGACCTCCGAGTGATTACCTTGCCAGGCGACTTTACCGTTTTGGAGTAAGTTGATGTGGTCGCCAATTTCCATGACCGAGTTCATGTCGTGGGTATTGATGACGGTGGTAATTTTCTGCTCGTAGGTAATGGATTGGATGAGCTCATCGATGAGCAGGGCGGTTTTGGGGTCGAGGCCAGAGTTGGGTTCGTCGCAAAACAGGTAGCGAGGTTCCAAAACGATGGCGCGGGCGATGCCCACCCGCTTTTGCATACCACCACTGATCTCCGAAGGAAACTTGTCGTTGACCCCTTCCAGATTGACCCTTTCGAGACAGAAGTTGACCCGATCCAGCTTTTCCCCTTTGGTCTTTGAGGTAAACATGTCCAGTGGGAAGCGGATGTTTTCCTCCACGGTGAGCGAATCGAATAAAGCCGAGCCCTGAAAAAGCATCCCGACATCCATGCGCAACTCGCGCTTTTCCTTTTTTCCCAACTCAAAAAAGTTGGTGTCGCCATACCAGACTTTTCCAG
>JBCCSZ010000222.1:0-13533 GCA_039199225.1 Bacteroidota bacterium | reverse complement strand
GGGTGAGTGTTTTTATCTGTAGTGTCATGGCTGAAGTTTATTCCAGTTAAAAATATAGATATTTAGATAAATATATTTATAAAGGTAAAAAAAACGAAATCATTTTCCAAATACTATGCGCAAACTTGCATTTTATTTGTAAATCAGGCTCAGCCAAATTCCAAAATTTCGTTGACGGTACTGAGCAGCTCATCATTGTTAAAGGGTTTGGTCAGGTAAATCTCTCCTCCGGAGGTATATCCATTGATCTTGTCTTCATGGGTTCCTTTGGCAGTCAGGAAAATGATGTGGATTTCTGCCCATTCCGGGTTTTGGCGAATTTCCCGAGCAGTTTCAAAACCGTTCATTTCCGGCATCATAACGTCGAGCAATACCAGGTCGGGCTGTACGGTTTCCATGATCCGCAATGCCTGTTTCCCATTGGATGCCGTCAGTGTCCGGTATCCTTCCCCCTTGATGAGAAATTCCAATGGGACGAGGATGTTGGGTTCATCGTCGACGAGTAGGACAGTTTTGAGCTCTTTACCCATGTCAAATACAAATTTTGATTGTGAGCAAAACAGAATGATAACTTTGGCTACAGTAAAAATCTAAAATAAATTTTGAAATTGGAATAAAAAGCGAAATAAATCTACCTCTTAAAAAATACTTGTCTTGTCACTATTTGATGTACCACTGCTGTTGCAGTCGAGGATGGAAGAACAATGAATGGGATCAAGCTATTTGGAAATAGGCATGGACGGCTGCCCTTTGGGAAATTTGATAAAAAATACCGCTCCCTTGCCCGGTTGACTCTCGACCCAAATAGCTCCTTCATGCATTTCTACCAACTTTTTGGTAATGAAAAGCCCTAATCCGCTGCCATCGGGTTTTCCAGTTTGATCATTTTGAATCTGGGTAAATTTTTCGAAGATCAATGCCTGTTTTCCCGCCTCAATCCCCATGCCGTTGTCCGCAACGGACAGTTGAACGTGCGTTTCGGTATCGCTCAAATCAACTGTAATTTTACCTTCCTTTTTGGCGCAAAACTTCATGGCATTGGACAATAGGTTGATGATGATTTGGATCAGGTAATCGCGATTGCCAAAAATGGGGTAGCTTTCTTTTTGGGGGGAGAACACCAGATGGATGCCTTTCGCTTCTGCCGACTTTTCAATGGAAGACAATACCTCTTCGACGCGCTCCCAAAGGTTGACCGCTGTTTTTTCGAAATTGCGATCTTTTTGGTCCTGCAGCTTTTCGATATCCAGCACATGGTTCACCATGCGGGCCAATCGTTCGCTTTCACGGACAATGATGTCCAGAAAACGATTTTTTTCTGCTGTTTCCAAATCGGGATTGCTGCTGATGATGGTCGCCAATGATTTGATGGAGGTGATGGGCGTGCGCAGTTCGTGGGTGACTGTGGAGATAAATTCTGCCTTCATTTCGTCCAATTCCTTGAGTTGTTCGTTGGCGGTGCGCAGCTTCAGGGTGGCTGCCTCTAGCTCTGCTCGGCTGATTTCAAGCTGCCGGGAGTACTGAATGACTTCCTGCGTTTGATCCAGTACTTTCAACATTTCTTCAAAAGAAATTGGTTTTTCCTTTACAATCGAATTGATGACAATCTTTGCCGAGGCTGCACCCAACGCACCTGCCAGGCTCGTTTCCAAAAAATTGACCAATTCGGTTGGCGCCAGGGTCATATTGCTGGTTTTCAGCTTATACCTTCTTTCAAAGTCTCTCATCTCCTTTTTGACCTTTTCGGCTCCCAAATACCTGACCAGTAGGGATTGAAGACTTTCCAAATTCGCCTCGCGCTGGATGATTTCATACTCCAGTCCTTCTTTTTGATACTTAAAGAAATTGACAAAATAATCCGCCTGGGTGATCTCCTCTGTCGAAGGTCGGCCAGCAAGCGAAGCAAAGAAATAAAGGCCGGTATTGATCAACAAACTCCAAAAAGCAGAGTGGGAAATCTGGTCGGGCATTTCCAGGCCAAATAGACTTTGAGGTTTTAGAAAGGAAAGCCCCCAAATTCCTTCGGTCATAATACTTTGAGGCAAAATGCCGACCTCGATGAGGTTGAGTACAGGCAGTGTGATGGCCCAAACAGTGAATCCACCGATCATACCTGCCGCTGCCCCGACCTCTGTGGCACGCTTCCAATAAATCCCTCCAATGATGGCCGGAGCAAACTGGGCCACCGCAACAAAGGAGATCAAGCCGATGGACACAATGGTATACTGCTGACCAATGGATTTGTAATAGCCATAGGCCATCAAAAGGATCATAAAGACCCCTACCCTTCGGATGCCCAGGAGGCTTTTGTGAAACTCTTTTAGATAAGGACTTCTCATCTGCCGAGAACGTATCAACAGTGGCATTAACAGGTTATTGCTGAACATGATCGTCAGGGCTGTGACGGCTATGATGACCATACTCGCCCCGGCCGACACCCCTCCGAGCGCGATAAAAAGTGCCAAGTAGCTATGCCCATAATCCAGTGGCAGCTGTAGGATGAAAGTATCCGGGTCTACCATCCCCCCATTGTAGTGCAATAGCCCTGCCGTTGCAATCGGCAAGACGAAAAAATTGATGAGCAACAAGTAAAGGGGGAACAACCAGGCAGCTTTTTTCACAAAACCTGCATCGGTATTTTCAACCACAGCCACATGAAATTGGCGAGGTAGAAAAATAATTGCCAGTCCGGAGAGCAACAATAGAAAAAACCAACTTCCGCCCTCAATACCCGATTGGGAAAAGTCGAGAATTGCAGCAATTTTCGGCTCTGCATAAGCCTGGCTAAAGAGCTGATCAAAACCACCGTATATGCCAAAAACAATGAAAATACCTGCCGCCAAAAAGGCGATCAATTTAAAGACCGATTCAAAAGCAATAGCAGCCACCAGACCTTCATGCCGCTCGTTGGGATCGACATTCCTGGTACCAAACAGAATAGCAAAGACCGCCAGTGCAATGGAAATATACAGGGCAGAATCTTCAAAAAAGGGAATGTCCTGGTATTCCTTCCCGGTTTGATCGGACAAAATATCCAAGCAAAATACAATGCCTTTCAGTTGGATGGATATGTAGGGAATGATGCTGAATATGGCAATGAAGGCAGCAATGACGCCAAGCAGGGTCGATTTTCCATATCGGGCAGATATGAAATCTGCAATGGAATTAATCCGTTGGGCTTTGCTGATTCGGATGATCTTCACCAAAAAAAATATCCACAGAGGGGCTAAAATGGTGGGACCCAGATAGATGGGCAAAAAGCCATAGCCATCCGTTGCTGCCCGGCCGATGCTCCCAAAGTCGGTCCATGCAGTACAATAAACGGCCAGGGACAAGGCGTAGATGTAGGGATTATTGACAATGCTTTTCTTACTTCGCCCACGTTTTTCAGCATAAAAGGCAATGATGAACAGCAGTAAAAAATACCCAAGAAATGCTATGGTCAGAAAAGTTATCCCCATAATGGATCCGTCGCTTACCTTTGGTTTTTATCTTTCTTTTCCAACCAAAAATAAACCAAAGCAATTAAAAACACCCACACCACGAAGAAATATATATACAAAAGAGGAAAGCCGAAAACATTGGTTCCCTTTCCAAAGATGGCAATCAACGGAAAGTTGAACAAGAGTATGGCTACGAAGAAAAGCCCAATCAACATACTTGTTCTGTCGTTCGACATAGGAGCGAAATGAGGATGGTTAAAAATGGGCATCAAACCACAAGGTTCAATGCCCAAGCTTGTCCGACTATCTACGGACGTATGTCAATGTCGTTCTATTTGTATCATTGCTGTTTTTCTGTCTCTCCCAACAGCCCAAACCAAGTCGGACGAAGGAATTTACTTTTTACCAAAGCCCACAAAAACAGCAGTAGAAAAGCACCAATAGCTATGGAGATAAAGAAATTACCTGCCAGCTGAGGCTCGATGTAAATGCGACCGATCAAAGTGAGCATGACGTAGATGGTCACAAATATATCGGAGGCAATATGTCCTAGTTGAAGTTTCATAACGAACTCGGCTTAGTGATCGTGTGCTTCTCCGGCGCCCCTCGGAATTCGGATGTCTTCAACTATTTTCTGAACGCTTTCAGGTGGCGGCGCAGTCATTCTTGAAACGACCAGAGAAATGGCCAGGTTGACACACATCGCTACTGTTCCGAAACCTTCCGGCGAAATGCCAAACCACCAGTCGGCAGACGTCCCTCCGCCAAACATATCCAATTTGTATTTCATCATGTAAAACAGCATCAGCAAAATACCGACGACCATTCCCGCTATGGCTCCTTCCCTATTCATGCGCTTATCGAACACCCCGAGGATGATGGCCGGGAAGAAGGAAGCGGCGGCCAGTCCGAAGGCCAGGGCGACGGTTGCAGCCACAAAGTCGGGGGGATTGATCCCAAAATAGCCGGCGACCAAGACAGCGAACACCGCACCGATACGCGCCCACATCAATTCGCCTCTTTCACTAATGTCAGGCTTGATTTGCATTTTGATCAGGTCGCGACTGATGGCCGTAGAGATGACCAGCAGCAAACCAGCGGCCGTAGAAAGGGCGGCGGCCAAGCCACCGGCGGCCACCAAGGCGATGACCCATGCCGGCAGGTTCGCAATTTCGGGATTGGCCAGCACCATGATGTCCCTATCAATTGTCAACTCGTTGCCTTTCCAGCCATTCTTCGAGGCGACATTCGTCACAAAAGCACTGTTCTTATCATTGTAGTATTGCACTTTCCCGTCACTGTTCTTGTCTTCCCATGCCAGCAAGCCCGTTTTTTCCCAATTCGTAACCCAGGTCGGCATTTCCGCATAGTCTTTATTGGCAACTGTATTGATCATGTTGGTTCTTGCAAAAACGGCAATGGCCGGAGCAGTTGTGTAGAGAATGGCGATGAAGATCAATGCCCATCCTGCCGATTTGCGCGCATCGCGTACTTTTGGTACAGTAAAAAACCGAACGATGACGTGCGGGAGGCCCGCCGTACCGACCATGAGCGCGAAGGTGATGGCAAATACGTCGATCATGGACTTGGTTCCAGAGGTATATTCAGCAAAGCCCAGGTCTGTGTGCAACTGATCGAGTTTGTCCAACAGGTAGGTGCCGTCGGCAGTCGTTCCGCCAAAACCAAATTGGGGAATGGCATCACCAGCCATTGCCAGGGAGATGAAAAAGGCAGGTACCATATAGGCAAAGATCAATACACAGTATTGTGCAACTTGTGTGTAAGTGATTCCTTTCATTCCGCCGAGTACTGCATAGAAAAAGACGATCGCCATTCCGATGCCCACTCCTATGTTGATGTCCACTTCCAGAAAGCGGGAAAATACCACACCCACGCCGCGCATTTGCCCGGCTACGTAAGTAAAAGAAACGATGATGGCGCAGGCTACGGCCACCGTTCGGGCCACGTTGGAATAGTAGCGATCCCCGATAAAATCAGGGACGGTAAATTTTCCAAACTTCCTTAAGTAAGGCGCCAGAAGTAGGGCCAATAGCACATATCCACCTGTCCATCCCATTAAATACACCGAGCCATCATATCCCATAAAGGAGATCAATCCGGCCATAGAAATAAAAGAAGCCGCACTCATCCAATCCGCCGCCGTTGCCATTCCATTTGCGAGGGGAGGTACCCCACCACCTGCTACATAAAATTCTTTTGTTGATCCTGCTCTTGCCCATATGGCAATGCCAATGTAGAGCGCGAAGGTCAACCCGACTATGATAAAAGTCCATGTTTGTACACCCATGGTTTGATATTTTGTATTGAAAAGATTATTTAAAATTGGTTGTTTTGCTTACCGGCTTATCAAGGGCAAAGCCTACTTCTCATCCACATCGTATTTCTGATCCAACTTGTTCATTAAGCGGACGTAGACGAAGATGAGGAGAACAAATACATAAATGGAACCTTGCTGGGCAAACCAGAAGCCCAATTTGAAGCCTCCAATGCGGAAGTTGTTCAAGGCATCGGCGAAGAAGATGCCGCAGCCGTAGGATACGACAAACCAAATGATCAACAGTATCGTCAAATAGCGCAGGTTGGTCTTCCAGTATTGTTTTAAGTCTTTGTTTGACATTTTCTATGAATTTTAGATTGGCAATCGAGATGGAAAAAATAGGAAATTATCTCTGTTTTCTATAAGAAAATATGCGCTTGCAGCCTGATCTGTCCCAACCTGTTATTGTCTCCAAAGTCCGAGATGGCTCCCTCGCGAATGTCATTGGTGATTTGATGATATTCCAAGGTCAATTTTGCATGATGTCCAAGCACAAAATAATTGGCGCCAAAGTTAAACTCGCTGACCGGCTCATCGAAACCATCGTAGCTGGCATTCTGGAAAGACACATAAGGCATGATCTTAGTACCCGGAATCAGGTAGCCTGCCTGCACGTAAAATACATTGCCTGTACCGGCCCAGCGACTGACATAATTGTCTCCATAGTTGTAGTTCATAAAGGAGGCGTAAGCACTGAGGGCGCCACTGCCAACGGGCATATCCAGAAATACATCTGCGGCAAAGTGAGAGACGTTGGAATGTTCGCCCGCCCCTGCATTGTACATGCCATCCGGATGCAGAAAGAAACCCGCACCAATATTCAGCACCTTCTTTTTGCCCAGGTAAGTACCGACAAAATAAGGCAGCTTGTTCGATTCTTTATCCCAGATGCAGTAGTTAAAATAACCCTCAAAAATAGTATTCCCCACCGGATCGCCATCGGCATTGGGCGTGGTGGAACCGGTGTAAGTGAGGCCGCTGTCCTTCAAACCAAAGTCCCTTCCTGCTCCGAGCGAGTTGGCCGGATTCATGGGCGTATTGACCGCCAGGCGATACTGCAATTTGTCGATACTCCCCTTTGCATAAACCCCTAGGTGGCGCGCAAACTGGTCGGTGATCCCCAAGGAGTGCCAGTGGGCAAAGGGACGGGTATTGTCCAGAGTCATAAAGTTCAGCGTAGACTGATTGGCCAGGCGGGTCAACCCCTTCCAATAGTGCAGTCCGGCACCGATGTATAATTCATCCCGGGTTTTAAATTCAGTCCATGCGCCATGGAGAAAAAGTTGCGGGCCGTTACCCTGGTTTCCAAGGGCATTCATACTGGCTTGGTTCAGCCCATTCAATCCCCAGTGTGTGAGAATCAAAAATTTTGGCGATACCTGCGCAAAGGCCAAGAAGCGAGATCGGCGGATGGAAGTCGTAAACTGTGTCTTGGCACCATCGGCCGCCAAATTGTTGGAAGTCACCCACATCTGGTGCCAGGTGATGAAGCGAATATACTTTTTACCACTTTCATCCAACTTGATGACCATCGGCTTGTAGCTGTGGTCAACTTTGGGCTTTTCTGGTGTACCCTCCTGTGCTTGTACAGTAGTCAAGGGGGCGATCACAAATAAAAAAAGCCCGAATGCGTATTTAAGTAAAGTATTCATAAATCTGTTCTTCGTTTTGCTTGACTAATAAATATCGATACATAAAAGTATATAGATGTTTATATATTTCAAAGAAAATTTGCATTTTTGTACAAAAGAATTCCAGAAAAGATTCTTTATTTAGTAAAATGGCCCTAACTAAATTTCTTAATACGACCCCTAGAAAAAATAAAAACATGAAATACCAGGACTTCTTCGACAAGAGCATCGACAACAAAGAGACCTTCTGGCAGGAACAGGCTAAGGAAATTTCATGGTTTGAGTTTCCCGAGAACATTTTGAGCAAAGATGAGGCGGGTTTATACCGCTGGTTCAAAGGTGGCAAGCTGAACACCTGCTATTTGGCGCTGGACCACCATATAGCTGAAGGCAGAGGAGCGCAAACGGCTTTGATTTACGATTCACCTGTGAGTGGTCAGCAGAAGAAATTTACTTATCAACAACTAAAAACCGAGGTGGAAAAAGTAGCGGCTGGGCTTCTCCAACTGGGCGTGAGTAAGGGCGATCGGGTGATTATCTACATGCCCATGATTCCAGAAGTCGCCTTTGCCATGTTGGCCTGCGCGCGTTTGGGTGCCATTCACTCGGTCGTATTTGGCGGTTTTTCGGCCCACGAGCTGGCCATCCGAATTGACGATGCCAAACCCAAGGTGGTATTGACAGCCAGCTGTGGCATTGAAATTTCCAAGATCATCTCTTACAAACCCATTGTGGATGCCGCACTCATAGAGGCGCAGCACCAGCCCGAAAAGGTAGTCGTATTTCTTCGTCCGCAGGCCAAGGCCGACTTGCAGCCCCAAAGGGATTTGGACTGGCAGGATTTCACTGTTGCAGATAAAAAAGTGGACTGCGTGCCTGTGGATGCGATCGACCCTTTGTACATATTGTATACTTCAGGCACCACCGGAGTCCCCAAGGGAATTGTCAGAGACAATGGCGGCCATGCGGTGGCTATGAAATTTTCCATGCGCTACATCTATGGCGTGGAGCCGGGCGATGTCTACTGGGCGGCTTCCGATGTAGGCTGGGTCGTCGGTCATTCATACATCGTTTATGGCCCCCTCATACACGGCTGCACCAGCATCCTCTTTGAAGGCAAGCCCATCAAGACTCCCGATCCAGGAACATTTTTCAGGCTGATCTCAGAGCATCAAGTCAAGGTCTTGTTCACTGCGCCAACTGCATTCCGGGCCATCCGAAAAGAAGACCCCGAAGGTCAATTCAAAAAGGCATATGATACTTCCTGCCTTCAATACCTATTTCTGGCAGGCGAGCGATGCGATGTTTCCACGCTTGAATGGTGCGGTGAACTACTGAACGTTCCGGTCATTGATCACTGGTGGCAGACAGAGTCTGGTTCGCCCATGTTGGCCAATCCGGTAGGAATGGAATTACTGCCCATCAAACCCGGTTCGGCTGCTAAACCAGTTTGTGGCTATGACATACAGATTCTGGACGAAAACGGCCATCCGGCAGCCGTAAATACAGAAGGGGCAGTGGTTGTCAAATTGCCTTTGCCACCCGGCGCTTTGCCCAGCCTGTGGCGGGATGATGAGCGTTTTCAAAAAAGCTACCTCACGGCATTCCCCGGCTACTACCTCTCAGGAGATGGTGGCTATCGAGATGAAGAAGGCTATGTATTCATCACCGGACGGACGGACGACATCATCAATGTGGCGGGACACCGACTGTCTACAGCCGAGATGGAAGAGGTGGTCGCCTCCCACCCTGCGGTTGCCGAGTGTGCGGTCATTGGCATTCACGATCAATTGAAAGGACAGATTCCGGTTGGATTTTATGTACTGCAAGCCGGAGTGGATGCATCGACAAAAACGATAGAAGAAGAACTCATCCAAATGGTGCGCAAGACCATTGGCCCAGTAGCGTCCTTCAAGAGAGCCGTGTCCGTTGCTCGGCTGCCCAAGACCCGCTCGGGGAAAATACTTCGGAAAATTATGCGTGCGATTGCAGATGGAAAGCCATTCAGTCCACCTTCTACCATTGAGGACATTACAGTATTGGACGAGTTGAAAGCCTTGATGGCCAAAGAAAAGGTAGGCGTAGCGTTTTTATAACACTAGTACAGAATTTTTTTCAGAATGGGCAAAATATCGTAGACCGCGGGGTCGGAAAGCGAGTAGATGGAGTTCTGACCTTGTCGGCTTACTCTGACAATATTTTTGTTCTTCATAATTCGCAAATGGTGGGAAGCAACGGCCTGCTGTATATTCAACTCTGTGAATACTTCCGTGACGGACAGCTCTTTCTTGGTGTGCAACAAATCCACCATTGCCAATCGTATAGGGTGAGCCATCGCTCTGAGCGTTTCAGTGCTGGATTCCAGAAAGCCTAAGTCTTTTCTGAGTTTCATATGTAGCGTTAGATTTACTGGGTGTAACAATAATTGACTGAAAATGTTTCCAAAAATATAGATATTTAAATATATAGAAGCCTTGAATCTCAAGATAGCCTTCTGGCTGACAAGCATTCACTGAAAGATGAAAAACCCAATTGCCCGAAGAATTTACGATTACACCAGAAATTTTCCACCTTTCAACTTGATGAATCCGGAAAATCTGACGGAGCTATGCCAATCGGCCGAGGTCAAGCACCTGGGGGTCGATCAATTTTTGTTTAAGCAAGGAGAAAGTCCACATTCGAGGGTCTATCTCCTGAGAGAGGGAGCCTTACACCTCTTTGGTACAGAAGGGGAGCAATTGATCCTGCTGGAAACGCATGACGAAGGCGATGTGGTGGGTTTGCGTCCTTTGATCTCGGGAGATCACTATGCGGCTTCGGCCAAAGCTGAGGAAGAGTCCATTATTTACACCTTTGACATCGGAGAGTTTGAGAAAATCATGCAGCAAAACCCACCTGTATCGAACTACCTACTGCGAACATTTGCGGCCTTGGCCAGAAGTCGCTACGATACCAACCAAAAAGCAAAGATTTTTCTGCACCACGGTCAAAAAATGCCCGATGACTTCCCTCTGATCGAGGTGCAGAGCATTCGGCCGGGCAAGGAGCCGGTCAGTTGCCGTCCCGAAGACTCGATTCAGTTTGCCAGCTCGCTGATGAGTGAGCGCAAGGTTGGGTCGATGATTGTGACCGACCAAGAAGGCCGTCCGCTGGGCATATTTACAGATAAGGACCTACGCAACCAGATTGCACAGGGCGACTTTCAACCAAGCCGGCCCGTCACTTCCATCATGGCATCGCCCGTCATTACCATAGCTCCGGAGATGACCGTGGCCGATGTCCAAATTTTGATGGTCAAACACAAGATTCACCACCTCTGTGTGACGGCTGACGGTACGATACAAACCCCTGTGGTCGGTGTGGTTTCCAACCACGACCTGTTGGTGATCCAGGCAAATAATCCTGCCACACTGATTCGGGAAATCCAGCGGGCGAAGGATGGTCTGCGCCTGGCCCGCATTCGAGACCAGGCTGAAATTCTACTCAAGAAATACATTTATCAGGAGGTAAACATCATGTTCATCTCAACGATTATGTCAGAAATAAACGACGCCTTAATTGCCCGTGCCAATCAATTGGCAGAAATGGAACTCCAACTCCAAGGCATCCAACAGCCGGCCGTAAAATTCTGCTGGCTCGGACTCGGCAGCGAAGGTCGGCGCGAGCAACTACTTCGAACAGACCAGGACAATGCCCTGATTTTTGAAAATGTGCCTACCGAGAAAGAAGCAGCGGTGAAAATGTATTTCCTCGATTACGCTAAAATAGTTACCCGCATTTTGAATCAGGCAGGCTTTGTTTATTGCCCGGCCAATATGATGGCCAGCAATCCGCAGTGGTGCCTACCTTTGGATAAGTGGAAAGCCAACTTCAGTCATTGGATCAATGCCGGCACTGGTGAAGCACTCATGCACTCCACCATTTTTTTTGACTACCGCCCCCTTTACGGCACACAGACGCTGGCAGAATCACTAACAGTATTTATTTTTGAAGAACTGAAGGATAAAACCATTTTCTTTACACGCCTTGCAAAAAATGCGCTGGAAAATCCGCCACCACTCAGCTTTTTTAGAAACTTTGTTGTAGAGCGTGGTGGAGTACACAAAGATAAATTCGATATTAAATCCCGTGCGATGATGCCCCTGGTAGATGCTGCGCGGGTCCTTATCTTACAGCATCAGTTGTCGGGCATTCACAATACGGTGCGGCGTTTTCAAAAACTGGCAGAAATTGAACCGCAAAATGCCCACATTTACCACCAGGCAGCAGACGCTTATGAAATATTCATGCGCTACAGAGTCCTGCAGGGCTTGAGAGACCTCAATTCAGGCAGGTATTTCGATCCCGCTGAATTGAATAAATTGGAGCGCATGAACCTGCGAAACAGCTTCAAGCCGATCGATGAAATTCAAGACTTGATAGAAGTTCGGTTTCAAACATCTTTTTTAGCTTAACATCGACCTGGGTCAGGGCAAAGATCATCTATGCATGTTTGATTTTTTTAAAAGACGATTCAGAAAAAAGCCTGAAAACCTTCCCGCCTTTTGGGAAGACTACCTTGCACTTTTTGAAAAATCTCTTCAAAAAAAAGATTCCTTCCGAAGTCTTCGCTTTGTCGTTTTTGATACCGAGACAACGGGCTTGAACATAAAGAAAGACCGGATTTGCCAGATCGGTGCGCTCGGCATACAAGACAATACTGTAAGGCTCCAAGATTTCTTCGACACCCTCGTTCATCAACAGAGCGGAGGCATCAGCAAAGTAAAAGAGGTCCACGGATTGCGGGATGAAACCATTCAAACCGGCATGGACGAAAGGCAAGCATTGATCAAATTTGTGGAGTATCTGGGTAACTCTGTCATTGTAGCCCACCACGCCCTTTTCGATATAGGAATGATCAACCAATCCCTTAAAAGACATTTTGGTAAAGCATTCAAACTCAAAAATAAATACCTGGATACTGCCCTGCTGGAAAAACGCCTCAGACAGCCCGGAGCTTACGCCGTAGAACATCCGCTTGATCTGTCGCTGGATGCACTGGCGGCCCAATACGGTATCGCCCTGCACGACCGACATACAGCCATCGGCGATGCATTCATTACCGCACAACTCTTTATGAAAATAGTCGTCCGGCTGGAAAAGCGGGGCGTTAAAAGCATTGGCAATTTATTAGATAAGTAACTGAACGGATACAACAAAAAAAGAAAAAGATTTGAAACAAAAAAAACCAAATAATCGATAAATAATACAAGGCTATTAAAATAAAAAATCAACACCATTAAAAAACGATTAAGTATGACCTACAAGTCGAACAACAACAACTGCCAAGCCGGTACCAACAAAAGGCTGAATACATTCCAAGCAATTGTAGCGGACTACAAAAACAGGGTGCGCCAGCATTCGGCGGGTATTCTTCGCTTTTACCAAAACCTCCCCGACCTCCACACAGCTATAGACAATGCCTCCTACGCCAAGATCGAAAATGGTAAACGCCACGACCATCAACGCCGGATAGGTGGGCTTGCCATGGATGAAACAAAAAGGAGACTGACAATTATTGAATACGAAATCAGTCAATGCAAAAGTTTCCTGGAACTTTTTGACCTTATCAATCAACACATATTCCCCATTTCCGGGATAGGCGAGCTGATGGTTTACGATACAGTCTTGCGCATTGGGGCTCATTTGCAATTAAAACCCGCCCATGTCTACCTACACAGAGGTGCCAGAACGGGGGCGGATGCCTTAGAGCTCGGCAGCGGCCAACGGATGATCCCTCTATCTGAACTTCCCCCCGCCTTCCACGAACTAGAACCCTACGAAGTAGAAGATTGTCTGTGTATCTATAAGGATGATCTGTATCGAATCCATCATTCAGTCTAGCAACTAAAAAAATATAATAAGCACTATAAAGGTTGGTGCTCTTAAATTTCAAGAGGATAAATGGAGCTATCCATTTATCCTCTCCGTTTTTTGAAGCAAATATGGTAGAAATACCATGCGATGATTTTCGTTAAAAGAATACCAGTGCGTCATCAATATACGTAATTATAAAAATTATTAATTAATTCTTGGTAATTCCAATAATATCACATAATTTAGAGTCACAATATTAATCTTT
>JBCCSZ010000221.1:0-13618 GCA_039199225.1 Bacteroidota bacterium | reverse complement strand
GCTTGCACGGCCCTCGCTTTAAAGTCCCCCGCTTGTTGCGAAAGCAAGTGGAACAGGGATTGTTGATCGGTTGATTATTTGATGGTTGCAAAACCCATTGCCATGTTATTTAGAATGCTTTTCACAGGCTGTCTGCTGCTTTCATGCCTAAATATTTCTGCTCAGGGAAATGTCAACCCCTGTGGTACGCCCTTCCACCGGCAGTTTGATTTTTGGCTGGGGGAGTGGGAAGTCTACCATACCCAAGCAGATACTGTTGTGGGTTACAGTCGCATCAAACGTATTTTAAATGGCTGTGTGATAGAGGAAAATTGGACGGGGGCCAGCGGCTTTATGGGCAAGAGCTTTAACACCTTCAATCGAATGGATTCTACCTGGAATCAAGTCTGGGTCGATGTGTCTGGGGTTACTTATCAGTTTACAGGCCATTTTCAGGATGATGTTATGGACTTTTATGGTTCGACCCAAACGCCCAGTGGGAAGACCTATTTTCGACTGACTTTTTACCACAACCCACAAGCGGGGACGATCCGGCAAGTCTGGAACCAATCCATAGATCAAGAAAATTGGGCAACGATATTCGATGGAACTTATCGGCGGAAGAAAGACAAATAGGTGCGCGATTGGAACTAGGTCTTTAAACTAGAGGGCCAATTTTTTGGTTCGGTAAAGGCTGGCCTGATGGACATCTGCCTATTGGTAGGTTCGAAAGTATCCTAAGCTTAGTTTTCTTGCGCTTTGCTTTCCAACTGCAGTTTGAGGTATTCTGCCACTGGAAGGTTCTGATTCGACAAAGCATAATCAATGGGACTGCGATCTTTGTAGTCGCGATGCTCAATGACGGCCCCCTTGTCGATCAACATTTTTGCCACCTCTTTATTCCCGTACTTTGCGGCGTAGTAAAGCGCCGTTTTTTTGCGATAATTCTCTTTGTTGACATTGACGCCTTTGTCCAATAAATACTGTGTAATTCCTATTCTCGCCAATTTGATGGCATACATTAAGGCTGTCTTATCTTCGAAAAAGCGATTGGGATCGGCTCCTTGCTCGACCAAGTACTTAGCCGCCTCGAGGTTGTCGTGCTTGATAGCGTAGTGAAGTAGGGTATATTTTTGGTTGGTGTAGTAGCGATTTAGATCGTTGCCGCGCTGGACAAAGCTTTTGAGAACCTGTTGATTTTTTCGCTGGATGGCCTGGAAAACAGAATTGGAACTTTCCAAGGATAAGGCATCTATTTCACCCTTTTTACCATCCATATCCGTCTTGACGCATTGACCATCTCGAATGATGATGGCATTGTGTTGACGATTGTTCAGCATGACGGAATGCTTGACATCGATGGCTACGATTCTTCCTTTGTACAAGGTGCTGATTTCATTGACAATGGTGTGTCCAACGATGATGCGCTGGACGCTGTACTTTTGGCAAATTTGGTCTACATCCTTTTGTTGAAGGGTATTGCTGAAGTAGCCTCTGTACCACATAGGCCCTTGGTTTGCAAACATCAGTTCAGCCATACCTCCTTTTTCCTTCATCCGCCATTTTTCCGTACCGTAGTAAGTCCGCCCCAATTCATTCATATTTTTGAGGCGTATGTTGTAATTGGCCACTCGGGGACTCAATCCACCATGAACAAATAAATTTTGACCTACCTTTTCAATCATATTTTTTGACCTCAACCAATTCCCCAGCACCGTATTTTTTCCATAGAGGGATTTGTAGGGCATATTGAGCTTTCTTGCAACGATTTTGTACTTGTCGCGAACGTAGCGCAAATCCCCGCGAATGTTCATCTCCTCGTGGTTGCCGATGATGAAGTGTACCATGCCGCCTTGCGCTTGCGCCTCCGCTTCCAATTTGTACAACAACCACAGCACCGCCGTCACATCGTCTCCACGATCAAAGAAATCACCCACTAGCACGAGGTGACCCTTGCCATAGGACCATTTGAGGTCTTTATCGATTACATTATTGCCTTGCAAGCTCAGTACGAGCGCCTTGAAGTTGCCTTCAATGTCGGAAATGGCAAAAATCTTTTCGGGTTCATCGTAGGTGCTGGGCGGAGAACTTTGTGGCTTGCGAATGGGGACTTCGAAGGAGAGGCCCTTCATGCTTTCAGATTCGCAGACGATTACCGGCTGTGTACCATCGTTGAAGGAAAAAGTTTTTTCGATGACTTGGAAGTTGGTACCTTCCAGCTTGATGGATTTGGCAATGAGCTTATCTTTTTTGCGAAAAACATAGGGACCATCGACACGGAAACTGATGCTGCGTCTTAGTTTTGAGACATTCACCATGGAGTGGTCTCCGGCTGATACAGAAGAACCGGCGGAGCATGCAACAAAGGCAGTTAAAAGAATGATATAATAGCTTAATCTCATCAGTTGTAACATATCGTCGTCCTTAAAACGCAACAATCATGCGCGGGTATGTTAAATATTTGGTAAAGTTAGCAAAAAGCCTTTAGGAAATCCTGCTCCAGGCTTTTAAATGCATCAGGTGTTTTTCCAAATATTGTTTGACGGATTGATGTTCGGGCCGAAGTAAATCACCGTCCTTGTCGAGTATTCTGGCAGCTATTTCGCGAGCAGCTTGCAGAATTCTGCCGTCCCGTGCAATATCGGCAATTCGAAAGTTGAGGATGCCACTCTGCTGTGTGCCTTCAATGTTGCCAGGCCCCCTGAGCCGAAGATCGGCCTCAGATATTTCAAAGCCATTGTTGGTTCTCACCATTGTCTGGATGCGCTCTTTTCCTTCCTTGCTCAGCTTAAAGCTCGACATCAAGATGCAATAGGATTGTTCCCCTCCTCTGCCGACCCGCCCGCGCAATTGATGCAGCTGAGAAAGTCCGAAACGCTCCGTGTTTTCGATGACCATGACCGTCGCATTAGGAACATTTACACCTACCTCTATAACGGTGGTTGCTACCATTATCTGTGTCTGGCCCTTGACAAAACGCTGCATTTCAAAGTCTTTGTCGGCTGCTTTCATGCGCCCATGTACGACACTGATCTGATATTCTGGCTTTGGAAACTCTCTTTCTAGGGCTTCGTAGCCATCTTCCAGGTTCTTTAGATCAAGCTTGGCCGATTCCTCAATGAGTGGAAAGACAACATACACCTGGCGCCCCTTTGCAATTTGTTCTCGCATAAAACCGATGACTCGCAGGCGGTTGTTTTCGGTCTTGTGCATGGTGACAATGTCCTTTCGGCCAGGTGGCAATTCGTCGATCACCGATACGTCGAGGTCACCATAGAGGGTCATGGCCAGCGTTCTTGGGATGGGCGTTGCCGTCATGACAAGTATGTGCGGTGGATAAGGCTTGTTTTTTTTCCACAACTTAGCGCGCTGCTTAACCCCAAAACGATGTTGCTCATCGGTAATGGCCAGCCCTAGGTTTTTGAATACTACAGGGTCTTCAATCAAGGCATGGGTCCCAATGAGTATGTGGATTTCTCCGGCTTCTAGCAGCTTGAAGAGTTCTTTTCGCTTTTTGCCTTTGACGGTTCCCGATAAGAAGGCTACCTGCAATCCCAAGCCGCTGACGTATTGGCGGATCGATGCGTAATGCTGCTGAGCCAGAATTTCCGTAGGAGCCATCAAGCAAGCTTGGAAGCCGTTGTCGATGGCCATTAACATTGACATCAGCCCTACGACGGTTTTACCACTACCAACATCGCCTTGCAGCAGTCGATTCATCTGTATGCCAGAGCCCAGGTCGCGCCGGATTTCTTTCAGTACCCTTTTTTGCGCTCCCGTGAGTTCGAAAGGCAGTTTTTCGTGGAAAAAATTATTGAAATGTTCCCCGATTTTTTCGAAGACATATCCTTTGACGTTTCCTTTACGACGGCGCTTGATCTGCAGTAGGCGCATCTGTAAAAAGAAGAGTTCTTCGAACTTCAGCCGATTGCGAGCTGCATCCAGGTCCTGTTGGTTACTTGGAAAATGGATGTGGGAAATGGCGTCGTAGCGAGAAGGGAAGTGTAGTTTTTTGGCGACGTATTCGGGTAGATTCTCCGGAAGGTCGGAGGCTTGCAATTTTTCGAAAAGGCTCTTCATCAATCGGCGGCGGGCTTTGGACTCCAAGCCTTTGGCATTGAGCTTTTCCGTGCTGTGGTATACCGGAGCAAAAGTAGCTGCCTGTTGCTTGTTGGCCACATTGGCAGGCTCTATCTCCGGATGGGCAATGCTTATTTTGTTTCGAAACGAATTGACTCTGCCAAAGACGATGTATTCCATGCCCACCTGTAGTTGGTTTTGCATCCACTGCGCACCTTTAAACCAGATCAATTCGATGGCGCCACTATCGTCCCGAAGGCGTCCGACCAGCCTTCTTTTGCGACCCTCACCCACAACGTTCAGTTGTCGTAAAATACCTTTCAGCTGAACCGAATCGCTTTTTGGGCCGATTTGACTGATCCGATGAAACTGGGTTTTGTCCACATATCGATAGGGATAGGCATTCAAAAGGTCCTGAAAAGTGAATATGCCCAACTCTTTTTTGAGTAGGTCAGCGCGTTGAGGCCCGACCCCTTTGAGGTATTCGATGGATCGATCTAGTATGTTTTGTTGATTGATCAAACCAATTAAAGTATCTTTAATGATGGGAGAATTTTTTCTTGATGGTCAGCCGTTAAAAGTCTTTGATAATGCTGGATTTCAGCTGAGCGTTAAGATACAAAATTGTTGAATGCACAGCAGCAGACAGCTTTGTTTCTTTGGATGGCTTGCCGCTAGAAGTAGAAAAATGAACAAGTTTGCCATCCGCATTTGTCGGGAAGTACTAAGGTACTTATTAGGTTCGCCTATCTTTTATCTGGACAAATTTGAGGATTTACTCAGTGCCTTCGGCTGAACTTATTTGTTTAAATAAGGGTTCAACTAATCGAAATGTTTTCTAATTAGAATATCTTTGTGTCATGGAAAGTAAGCGTCAAAAGCAAGTGGCTGAATTGATCAAGCGCAATTTCGGTACACTTTTGCAGCAGGAGGGAGGTTATATTTACGGAACAGAAGCTCTGGTTACCGTTACAAGTGTTAAGATGTCGCCTGACATGAGCATTGCCAAAATATACCTAAGTGTTTACAATACGGAAAATAAGCAGGCGGTGATTCTCGAAATGGAAGATGCCATCTTTCGCCTCCGACAATCGTTGTCTCAGCGCATCCGAAGGCATGTCCGCCGGATTCCCGACATCCAATTCTATCTCGATGATACCCTTGATGAAATGTATCGCTTGAACGAGCTGTTCAATCGCCTGGAAAAGGAAAATCAAATGGGTAGAAGCGACAAAGACAAAAAATAGTCTTTAAGAACAAACCTATTGCTTATCTGGAATGGGCGAACCGTGAGGGTCAATCTTTGGGTAACCCAAGGTTTGGTCTACTTCGTCTAGGAGGTCGTCTGTCAAAAGGTGTTCGTACTTTTCTGCTTCTTCGTGAATCTGTTCTTCGGACAATCCAATCTTATCGACCAGGTAGGTTTCCCACAGGCGGTGGGCGCGCACGAGCCGCTTAGCTTGGTTTTGGCCGCTTTCCGACAAGGAGATCATATCGACCTGTACGTCCATCCAGCCTTTTCCTTTAAGCGTTGCGAGGTGGCGACGAAGTTGACTTTTGCCAAAACCTAATCTTGAGGCAAGATCGTCTAGGGTGATTTGGCCCTTCTCCTGTAGCCTAAAGGCTTGCTTGAGCGTGTCCTCCATTTGTATGCGCAACCGCAACTTGCGCTTTCTAAAGTAGCGAACAACCAGCCCTTTTTCTGGAGAGGCGATGACAGCAATGAGGTAAAAAGCCGTCGATGTAACAGCCATGGCCGGCCCGGGCGTTGTATCGAATTGAATCGCGATGACCAATCCTGTGACAGCTGCCAACAAGCCCATCAAAGCGGAGATGAACACCACTTTATTCAGTCGGTTGGAAAGCAAAAGCGCCGTAGATGCAGGTGTGATCAACATGGCAACAACGAGTATGACCCCCACCGTACGCAGCGCCGCCACCACTGCGAAAGACAGCAGCAACATGAGGAAATAGTGGAGCGTTTTGACAGAAACACCCATGGTCTCTGCAATGACTGGTTGGAAGGTCGTAATGAAAAGGTAGCGGTAAAAAATAATAATGCTCGCCAAGACATAGAAAGTGATGAAACCAGTGAGATACAAGTCTTGATCGGATATTCCAAGGATGTTTCCGAACAGAAAGTCCTCCATATCTAGGTGAACTCCTTCTCGGTTGATGCCGGATATGGCCATTACTCCGATGGAGAACATGGCTGTGAAGACAATGCCGATGGCAGCATCCGATTTTGTTCCTACATTTTGCTGTATCCAGGTGATGCCTACGGCTGTGACAAAGCCCGCTACCACAGCTCCCATAAAGAACCCCAGTACGCTGTATCCAAAAATAATGAATGCAAAGACGATTCCCGGCAAGATGGCGTGAGCCAAAGCATCTCCAATCATAGCCATGTTGCGCAGCACGATAAAGCATCCCAGAACACCGCACATCACCCCGACCATGGAAGATGCGATCAAAGCTCTGATGGCCCAGGGGTATTGAAATATTTCTAACAAACTTTCCATGGGCCAAATATAGAAAATTATTCCTTACGTCGAAACTATTTTTTAGGTGAGTCTAAATATTTTTTCTTGGTTGTCTAATTATTTACTTTTTTCCCCACCTTTGCTTTTCTAATTGAATGCTTCGGGCCTTACCGCTAGCATCTGTAATATCCAATTTGACTTGGTCCCACTCCTTAAAAGCGTAGCCGTTTAGGTAGCCTTCACAACCTTTGGCGACTTCCTCCACTGCTATATCGTTGATTTTATGTACGATATCACCCGAGCGAATTCCTGCCTTATCAGCTTCGGAGCCTTCAAGGACCCATTTAATGATGTAAGGGCCTGTAATTTTAGCAATATCAAAACCAAAGCTATCGTAGTGATGAGCAGGTTGCGCATCGGAAAAAGGAACAAAGTAGAAACTCAAATGGCGGTAATCGACAGTGACAGCTCCGTAGTGGAGAATGCCAGCCCCGATTCTGGAAGCGGTCAACTTGGAAAAATCACTGTAGAAATCAGAAAAGGTGGTCTTGGCCATCTTCAATTCATCTAGTTTAATTCTGTATCGGGTGTTGGTTGGAATACTTTTCATGGTAGCGCCAAAGGAGAAAATACCTGTGAAAGCCAGTTTGTCCTCGCTGTTTTCGAAAGTCTTTTTCTTGGCCGTTTTGGTTTTGTAGCTGAAAAAATCTCCTGAGCCAGAGTCAAATTCGACATATTCTTTTCTACCATTGATGGTCAGCAAAACGTCGGGCAGCCCTCTATTGCTGATGCGTAAATTGGTCCGATGCGCAGTGGATAGCTTCAAAGCGGCAGGGTTTTGCGTCAAGCGGCATATTTTCTTGGATGCATCCAAATGGAGTAAGGCCCGTCCAAAAAAGTCGCGTCCGATCATCCCATCCAATCCAAAGCAACTGTATGGAAACTTATCCGTCATATCGGTTACGATGGCTGTTCGGTTGATAAACTTCCATTTGCCGATTTTGATTTGTGGCACCAGGACCATTTCAAGGTTGACCTTCTGTTTATTGATGTCTGAAATGTTTGCTTCGCCATCCTCCTCAAACTGCATTTTGTTTTGTAATTCTTGAGAGATTTCGAAGACGCCGCCAGTATCCAATAGGAATTTGTAGCTGGTACCCTCGATTTCCACCGAGATGATGACTTTATTTTTGATAAACTCAAATGGAATGTTTCCGGTATCGTGGTGACCAGGGTGTTCTTCATTTATTTGCGGCAGCAAAGGGAGTCCCAATGCTAGAAATAGGAGTATTGTACGTATCATTAGATTAGGTGTTTCATTTCAAAACTTTATTGATCATCTCTCGAAGCATCCCTTCTTTCATGGCATAGGCAGAGACGACGATCTGGCTGGCCTGGCTGAGCTGAAGGATGAAGTCGATCAAAACCACAGCCACTACGATCATATCGGCTCTTTTGTTGGGGATGTCGGGTGCATCGAGTCTTTCTTGTAGGCTTGAACGATGCAATCGGTGGTAAAAGGGATAGAAATTATCGGACGATACCTGCGCGCAGAGGTCGCCCTTGCGAAAATCGCTCAGCTGATCGGCAATGACATCGAATGTGCCGGAAGCACCGATGAGTCGTTCGATGCGATGTGCTTTCAGGGCCAATATCAATGGCTGAAGGGTTTGGCGCAAAAACTGTCTCAGCTTTTCGGTTTCGTCTTCAGAAATGGGATCACTTTTGTGGAAAACATTGTATAGAACAGCTACGCCAATGGGAAAACTCTCTGCCCAATGGACCCTTTCCCGGTCTGCGATGATAAACTCTACCGACCCGCCGCCAATATCCATAATCAGCCCCATTCCTTTGAGTGGCGGAATTGCTTGTACGACGCCCTTGTGAATCAGCCCTGCTTCTCTTTGACCGCTGATAACTTCGATTTCGATGCCCGTTTGCGCTTTGGCCGCTTGAATGAACGCTTGGCTGTTTTTAGCTGTGCGCAAGCCGGCTGTCCCAAAAGCCTTGATGTCCTCAATCTCCATTTGATCAAGCTGCTCTCTGAAGCTTTGAAGGGCCGTTAAACCTCTTTGAAAAGGCTTGGGGCCAATGTGCTCGATGCCCTCTTCTGCTAATTTGACGTATCGTTGTAGCCGTAGGACTTCCCGAAAACGACCATCATCTTGCGTTTCGACTACGAGCAAGTGAAAGGTGTTGGTCCCAAGGTCTATGACAGCATATTTATTCATGATGGCGAAAATATTCTTGCACAAAATGCACAACTTCTTGTAATACTTTTTGAATGATCCGAGCTGCGATCTTTATTCCATAAGCCGATCAAGTATGTTGAGAAAAGCCTTTAGCCCAACAGTATTCTGCGAAACTAAAGCTTTCTTTGGCCCCTTTCATCATCGCAACCTAAGTTAAGTATAGGTATAAATAGCAGTGAAAGAAGGTTTGTTCTTAAAATGCTGGAATTTGTAAATATCAACGACAGGTATAATCTTTTATTTGCCAAATTGCTGTTGAGCCTGTGCAAAGGCATTTTTGTAAAACTGTACTCCGGCAGGTGTCAAGTAATTGCCGAAAGTGGGTTTGCCATTTTGCAGAAAAACGAAATAGTTGCAATTCTGACCATCGTAATACAATTCTGCCTCGACGATTCGCTCTCCTTGACCATTAAAGGAGATTCTGCCAATGGACTTACAGGTCGGCTTGGCAGGTGCTGGTGTGGCTGAAATTTGACTGAGCACATTGTGGATTGCCGGCTTGTCATCCATACTCATGCTGAGTGGCAATTCGTAGTAGATGTAATCGACATGGTCACAATTGTTGACAAGTTGTTGGCCGATTTCCTGGGTCAAAGCCGGAAGCGTTTCCACAGCCGCTTTTTGTTGCGTTGGCTCCTTGCTGTCTTGCTTAGGCGCATTTTCCTGACAAGCAATCAACAAAAATCCCAAACAAAGGAATAACAGACCATTTTTCATAAGACAAGCATTCATTATGGCTAAAAAGAAGCCCAAATATACTATTTAATTTATGTTGCAAATCATTTCAATACAACTTGGTTGTGCAATGCGCAAGGTATTCCAGTTTATAGCAGATACATCACATTGAATGTGAGAAATTTGCTCCGCATGGAATTGGCATTTAGGTTGCTATCCCCCCTTTCGTAGAGCAGTACGATTGAGCGGGTCCAACGGAAGCTAAAGCCCACATGTGGTCCGGCAAAAAAGGCAGCACCGATGTTCAGACTGATGTCGTCCTGTGCAAAAAAGTCTGCCAAATTCGTGAAAGGGGAGGAGGGCGTTCCATCTTCGATGGTCGCATTGATGAGTCTGCTGTAGGTAATGCCACCGGCAATGCTCACTTTATGGTAGGGGTCTTCGCCATCTTCCTCGACGAGCCAGTCCTTGTAATTGTATTGGATGGGGACGGCAATGTAATTGGTTTTGATCTGAAAGGGAAAAAGGTCGGTTCCACGAACCAGCTCCGACTGGCTGCCTCTTTGTGAGTACAATATCTCTACGCTGAGGGCGGCTCTTTCGGTCAGGACGGCTTCCACTCGGATGCCACTGCTCAGGCCAAGCTTGTTGTAGCCCGCATATCGGTCGCCGTCAATTTGAGCAGCGGTTACGCCCACGATGGGTCCGGCCTTGAATCGCCTTTGGGCCGAAGAAAGAGTTGTAAAAAAAAGGACGATGAGTGTAAGGAGTAAAAACTTTTTGTACATAGGTCAGGCACTTCTGTCTTCTTGAATATTCGATTTAAATGCTTTCCAGCGAATTGCTTACCCGTTTAATCAGGCGGGAATGGCAATTGATCTTACAGTATATATATGATTCGGGCCATAAGGTAGTAATTTCTTAACAGTACTATGCCCGTATTTATTTCAGGATGTTGTGCATTATCAAAAATTCGGTTGAAAGAAACAGACGCCCGACCTTCCATGCCCAGGTGCTTGTTGATGAAAAAGCCGCCTCCGAATTGAACGCTGAAGTCGTTGTTGTTGAAAAAAAAGGAAGCGGCGCTGTAATCGATTGGATCCAGTTCGTTTTCATTGATGTCCGCATGAATTAGGCGGCTGTAGGCAAAGCCGGCCGATACATTGAAGCGATGATAAACGTGGTCTTTGGTGATTCGGGTGCGGTGAAAGTGCTTGGTGATGATCAATGGTATGGTCATGTAGTCGAGTTGGATGACCTCCAAAGGGCGCTGAAAGCCTCTGCCTTCCCGGAACTGGCTGCCCAACTGCGTGTAGAGAATCTCAGTGCTGAGGTGAATATTCTCCGTCACCCGGCCAATGATCTTAGCACCAGCCTGCAGACCAAGCTTTTTGTAGCCTTGGTGGTTGTCACCATCGAGTTGTGAAAGGTTGGCACCCATCATAAAGCCGATGAAGAAACGCTGTTGAGCTTTCATTGGTTTGTGAAAACCTAAAATCAGCCACGCGAACAGTATGAGGTAGAGGTTTTGATGCATAAAGCCGATTTGAGCGTCAGAAAAACTCCGATTGTGTCAATGATTTCGAAGGATGCACTTATTTTTGCAACCGACTTTGATCTATTGAATCTTGTACAGTTTTTAAACCGTTTAAATCGAAAGACGGTTTTATCAAAGCGTGCAATAACCACCAGTAAAGCGGCCAGTTGTAGGCTTCGCTACAATTTTAAGATATGCTCAAGTATACTAAAACAACGTTGAAGAAACTGGAAGAGCTGTTTAGCCAAATGGAATACACCATTCGGTATGAACGAGGAACCTTCCAGTCGGGTTATTGTATCGTCGAAAACAGACGTATTGCGGTTATCAACCGCTATTTCGATACAGAGGCAAGAATCAACTGTTTGCTAGAGATTCTCAATAGGTTGGAAGTCGATCCAGCGGACTTTTCTGAGAAAACAGCGGATTTTTACCAGAAAATCCAAAAGCTATCGACCAGCTAAAAGCAACATTTCTCGGTACGGGAACTTCCCAAGGGGTCCCGGTAATCGGCTGTGACTGTGAGGTCTGTCAATCGGAGGATGCAGTGGATAAGCGGCTTAGAACTTCCTGTCTATTCAGTAAAGGCGACCAGCATGTGGTGGTGGATACTGGGCCAGATTTCAGGCAGCAAATGCTCAGAGTGGGAATTTCCAGTTTGGAAGCTGTATTGTTGACCCATGAGCACAACGACCATGTCATCGGTCTGGATGATGTCCGACCATTCAATTTTCGTTCGGGCAGGGATATGCCGGTGCTGGCACTGCCCAGGGTGCTAGGCGAAGTTAAAAAGCGATTCAGTTACATCTTTGACGCCAAAGCTTATCCAGGTATTCCGCGGCTAAATCTTCGGCCCATAGATAAGGACCAACCGTTTGATATTGGCGGTATGCATTTTCAACCCATCTTAGTCAATCATGGAAAACTACCTATTTTAGGCTTTCGACTCGGCGATCTAACATATATTACGGATGCCAAAACGATTGACGAATCAGAATTGGAGAAAGTCAGAGGAAGCAAATATTTAGTTTTGAATGCTTTACACCACAAAGAACATCATTCGCATTTGAACCTAGAGCAGGCTTTGGACATTATATATAACATAAAACCGGAACGTGCTTTCCTCACACACATCAGTCACAGAATGGGAAAGCGTGCAGAAGTTGAAAAACAGCTACCAGACAATGTTCATTTGGCGTACGATGGTCAAGAATTGTGGTTTTAAAGATCCCATAGACAACTAACATCTAAGCACAGGGGCCGGTAGGTCCGTATCTTCTGAGCCATGAGTAAAAAATCAGTTTGTCTTCACTCTGTCCATCATATGGCCGATTGGCATCAGAAATCCCTGCCTACCAGCGTTTTAATAGTCTGTAAAAAGCCAAATGCTGGATTTCTGCTGGTAAAGGATAAACAATTAACAAAAGATACGTATATATATGTCATCAGAGACTACACTTGTCTATATCCCGTTCAAACAATAGATAAAGTGACGCAAATAATCGAGTTAACCACTTCAAAGAGCAAAAAGCCGGCAACTGTATGAAAAGACTATTTACGCTTTTAATCTTTTTGCAGATAACATACCTGGGGGTAGCGCAACAGGCGCAACTGGCTCCTCAGTACAGTATGTACATGCTGAATAAGTACAATTTTAATCCGGCATATGCTGGGTTAGACAATTCGTTGAGCATAACGGGCGTGTTTCGCAGGCAGTGGGCTGGCTTGGAAGGAGGTCCGACATCGCAGACACTGAATGTGCATCTTCCGCTTTACTATCTCAGCGGAGCTTTTGGCGTCGGTGTGGAGAATGAAAGCCTGGGGCCGGAAAAAAATACGACGGCGACGGTATCTTATAACTATTGGTTGCCGATCAATAAGACAAGTATCTTGTCGATGGGGCTGGCAGCAGGCGTTGTACAAAAATCGATCGATGGGACTGTACTGAGGGCGCCGGATGGCACCTACTCGGTAGGAGAATTTAACCACAATGACCAGCGGATACCGCTTACGAAGGAAACGGCGCAGGCACCAACAGTTAATGCCGGTATTTATTTTCGCAGCCCGCGCATTGACATTGGCTTTTCGGCCAACAATCTACTTGGAAGCAGTTTTGAGATAGAGGCCAATGAAACTGTTAATATTGGCCTGGTTCAAAATTATTTCTTTATATTCGCAGGCGCGTTTGACATTGGACAGAATTTAGTTTTGCATCCATCAGTTTTCGCAAAGTCAGACAGCCGCCAAACACAAGTCGAATTTTCAGCCATTTTAAGGTATAATGGCAATATATTTGGAGGGCTTTCGTTTAGAGGTTATAATTCTGATGCGATAGATGCATTTACCTTCATAGGTGGTTTCAAACTTAGTGAAAACATAACATTGGCCTACTCTTACGATCGTACCCTCTCCGGCTTAGAAGCTGTTAGTAATGGTTCGCACGAGATTATGATCAACTATAATCTCAACAAAGCCATAGGAGCTGGGATTCCACCAAAGGTCATATTTAATCCAAGATTTTTGTAATATATACATTGTTGATATTGGATGTTTGCAAATATATTTGGTTAAAATTTTGTCTTCAGATACTATTCGAAAAACCGTCATCGTTG
>JBCCSZ010000220.1:0-13685 GCA_039199225.1 Bacteroidota bacterium | reverse complement strand
GGTCGCGATTTGTACAACAGCGAAAAATCATTCCGCGAAACTGTCAATGAGTGTTTGCAAATTGCTGGAAAATACACTCGGGAAGACTTGCTTGGCATTTTGTTTCCAAAGGAATCAACGACCGACGATAAAGATCAAAAGATCAACCATACGGAATATGCCCAACCGCTCTTATTCACCATAGAATATGCATTGGCAAAATTACTGATGGCGTGGGGTGTTCAACCCAACTATTTGATTGGACACAGCCTAGGCGAATATGTGGCAGCCTGTATCAGCGGCGTTTTTACACTGGAAGATGCGCTGAGATTGGTTGTTAAAAGAGGACAACTCATGGGCAGTGCTGAAAGAGGCAGCATGCTCAGTATCAAAATCAGTGAGGAAGAATTAAAGCCCTTTTTGGAAGCTACCGACGGCATCGACCTGGCAGTCATCAACAGCGTTTCTTCGCTGGTCGTTGCTGGACAAACGGTAGATATAGAGGAATTTCAAGAACAATTGATTGATTCAGGTTACAAGGCAAAACGGATTCGGACCTCTCATGCTTTTCACTCCTTTATGATGGAGCGCATACTGGAGGCTTTCGAAAAAGAATTTGCCTATGTTAAGATGAACCACCCGGCCATTCCGTTTATTTCGAATATCACTGGCCGGGTGGCCATTTTTGATGAAATTCGGCATCCTTCGTATTGGTCGAAGCACATCCGCTCAACGGTTCGCTTTGCCGATGGTGCTGATTTTCTGCTGAACAAGGGATCGGCTGTTTTTATAGAAATCGGACCGGGGCGGGGCTTGTGTAATTTCACGGAAGAATCTGAAGCATGTGGGGAAGACCACCATTTTGTCAACCTCATCCGGCAACCTAAGCAATTGGTCGATGATCAAAAGTACTTGACCTCCAAGCTCGGAAAGCTCTGGTTGCAAGGCGTAGCCCTGGACTGGGAAGCTTACCATCAAGAGGAGGAACGCAAGCGCTTGTCGCTGCCAACTTATGCTTTCGAAAAGACAGTCTACACCGCCGACATCAATATCAACCAATTGCTGTCCAATACCACCGAGCCATCTAGCTCGAAGGCGGACGCTTTCATTAAGGTGCCTTATTGGCGCACCTCCATTCAACCCAACCAAGCGGTGGAATTGGACAAAAACCAGCAGCGGTTTTTAGTCTTTGCAGATAAAGGAAATTTCAGTAATACTTTGGTGGCTGCCTTGCAGGCGAAAGGCCAGGACGTCTTCATCGTTCAAGCGGGACCATCCTTCCAAGCCAAAAGTGAACAGCTATTTGAAATAAACCTGGGTGCGCGAAAGGACTACCACGAATTGGTCGAACAGCTTTCCGACAAGGGGTGGATGATCGATCAGGTCTTGCACTGTGCGACTGTCGATCAAGAGGTGTCTGTGGTCAATGAACAAGATCATGCAGATACACTTACCGAAGGTTATCTTGGCTTGTCTTTCTTGGGTCAAGCCTTGGCAGGTCAAAAGCAACAGATGCAACTGACGGTTTTTACCAACCACCTGGCGAAAGTGACAAGGGCAGATCGTACGGAGCCACTGAAGGCTACCTTATTGGCGCCTACCAGAATTCTACCCCTGGAAGTCAACCAACTGAAAGCCAAACTGGTCGATGTTCAAAGTCCGACGCCAGACCAAGAAGCGGTCGAACAACTGCTCAACGAAATATACTACAGCAGCGATGAATCCCTTGTCGCTTACCGATACAAAGAGCGTTGGATCGAGTCTTTCTATGCACTGGAAGAAGATGAGCGTACCCACTCGGAGGTCGCCATTCAGCCCGGTGAAACTTACCTATTGACGGGAGGTTTTGGTGGCATGGGATTGACCATCGCTAGTGACTTGATTCGCCAGTACGCTGCTGAAGTCATCGTCCTACATCGCTCTCCTTTTCCACCTAGAGAAGTCTGGGACGACTGGTTGGAGGGACATGGGGAGGAGGAACGTACCAGTCGAAAAATATTGCGCATTCGCGATGCCGAAACATCGGGTGGACGATTGCATTTCTATCAGGTCGACTTGCAACAGGAAGAGAAAGTTACGGAGGTACTAACGGAGGTCAAGGTAAAACATCAAGACCTCAAAGGAATCATCTGGGCAGCAGGGGTTGTCGATTATGGCGGAATCATTCAGAAAAGAGATCGGGAGGAATTGCTCCGTTATACAGCTTCAAAAATACAGGCGCTCCGACAGTTTGAAAAAATCATCGACTTTGCTTCTCTGGATTTCATTTCCCTTTTCTCCTCCATGGGCAATGTCTTTTATCAGAACAAATTTGGGCAGGTGGCTTACAATGCTGCCAATGAATTTTTGGAGAAATATTCGGCCTATGCCATTGCGAAATATGCCACCCATGCTTTTACCATTAATTGGTGTGATTGGCTCAATACGGGTATGGCCTTCAATGTCATTCAAAGAGATACGAAAGCGGAAGAGGCTGCCACCATCAATGCACAAATTGAGCATGGCATTTATCCAGAGGAGGGGCTGGCGATTTTTTACCGCTGCTTGCAAAATAAACTGCCTTCTTGTACCATCTTCAAAGGCAGTATTCAGGCAGAGCGAAACAGACTTCGGGCCAAGGTTCGGGAGGTCAAAGAAAATGCCAATGCTCCTAAAGTCGTTCTCGCCACAGACAAGGCGGGCAAAGCTGGATTGGAAGCGAGAATCATCGAGATATTTACTCAGTTTTTTGGTAAGTCCAACATTCGAGCGACAGACGACTTCTTTGAACTCGGTGGTGATTCCCTCAAGGGGATGACCCTGACAGAGCGCATCAACAAGGCCCTGGGTTCCAAATTGACAATCACCGACTTATACCAACATTCGACGGTAGCTAAATTGGTGGCCGCCTTATCCGAAGAGTCGCTGGAGCAAAGTGCGCAAAGCAGTATTCCCAAGGCGTCTGAAAAAGAAAGTTATCCCTTGTCTTCGTCGCAGAAACGGATGTACTTCTTGCAGCAAATGGACGAAAGTAGTACGGTCTACAACGAAGCCAAAGCCTACTGGATCAAGGGAGCAATTGACAAAGTAAAACTGGAAGATGCCTTCCGGCAACTCATACAAAGACACGAAAGCCTACGAACTGTTTTTCATTTTGAGGCAGGAGCAGCTCGTCAGTCGATTTTGGATTCTTTTGAATTTGAGATAGAGCAAATGGCTTGTCCACCGGAAGGGGTGACGGCTGCCATTCGCAAATTTACGCGACCTTTCGACCTGAGCAAAGGTCCTTTGTTGAGGATCGGATTGGTGGAGCAATCTGCGGAAGAACACCTGCTGTTGATCAATGCCCACCACATCATTACCGACTTGACCTCGCTGGCAATTCTCACCCGAGAGTTTATGGCCCTGTATACTGGCCAAAGCCTTCCAGAGATCAAATTGCAGTATAAAGATTTTGCCGACTGGCAGCAAAGCGAAGCACAACAAAAGCAGATCGAAGCACAGAAGACCTTCTGGCTGGAAGAGTTTGCGGAGGAACCCGCGGTGCTGGAATTGCCTTACGATTTTCCGCGGCCCAAAGTCAAAGGACATGCGGGCGACCTCAAGCATTTTGAGATTAGAGGACAGGTGTACGAAAAGCTACGGACCATCAGCAGCGAGGAAGGTGTTTCCATGTACATGCTGGTACTGAGCCTTTGCAATATCTTCTTGAGTAAGTTGAGTAGCCAGGAAGACATCGTCATCGGTTCTGGTATTGCTGGTCGCCAACATGCGGATTTGGAGGATGTGATTGGAATGTTTGTCGGGACCTTACCGATGCGCAACCATCCAAAGGGAGGACTGCGTTTCAAAGAATTTCTGGCAGACCTTAAATCTAGGTCATTGGCTGCTTTTGAAAACCAGGCTTATCCATACGAAGAATTGGTGGACGCTTTGAATCTCGAAAGAGACAGCAGTCGAAACCCGCTGTTTGATGTCGTACTGACTTACTACAATGTGGAGAGTACGACTTTTGAAATCCCTGGCCTGGCAGTCGAAGCCTATCAAGAGGCACACGATGTTTCAAAGTTCGATTTGCTCTTTATGATCGGTGAGTCCGAAGATCGACTGGATATCGATTTTGAATATTCTACAGAACTGTTTAGTCGCTCGACCATAGAACGCTTTGCTGCTTTCATGCAGCGAATTGCAGCAGCCATTGCCAATAATCCAGATATGAAGCTCTCGGAGATTGAAATCATTTCAGCGGAAGAGAAGCGACAAATACTAGAAGTGTTCAATGATACCCATGTAGCTTATCCATCGGATGCCAGTGTTGTTGAATTGTTCGAAGAACAGGTCAGACGAGAGCCACATCGCATTGCACTAGTGGATGGAGAACGTTCGATGACTTACAAAGAATTGAACGAACGAAGCAACCAGTTGGCTCGGGCGTTGCTGCAGGAAGAGCTGCAAGCGGAGGAGCGCGTTGGCATTGTGGCCGATCAATCGATGGAAGCCATTCAGGCCATTATGGCTGTACTGAAGGCAGGGGGAACTTACTTGCCACTCGACCCGGATTATCCGCAGGAAAGATTGGACCACATGATTGCCGACAGTGGTATTCGATTGGTTTTGAGCGAGCAAAAGCATCTGGAAAAAATTGACCACCATTTACAGATCATCCAATTGGAAACGGCTGCCAAATCGGCTCCTGTTGAAAACCTTTCATTGGACATCGGCGCCGATCGCCTGGCGTACATCATGTATACCTCCGGCTCTACCGGAAATCCCAAAGGGGTGATGGTCAAGCACCGAAATATTGTTCGATTGATCGTCAACAATGACTTTGTTCCCATGAATGCCTCGACCTGCATCTTGCTGACGGGCGCTTTGGGATTTGATGCAACGACCTTTGAAATTTGGGCCTGCCTACTGAATGGCGGCGCCTTACACTTGGTATCTAAAGACCAAGTCATCGACAATGAAAAATTAGGTGATTACCTGGAGCAACACCAGATCAACACCATGTGGATGACCTCCGCCCTTTTTGATCAACACGTACAACAAAATGCCAAGGTTTTTGCCCCATTACATTATTTGTTGATTGGTGGCGACAAGCTGAATGCAGGCTTTGTGAATGCGGCTCGGGCAGCAAATCCATCCATCCAAATCATCAATGGTTACGGACCGACGGAAAATACGACCTTCTCTGCCACCTTTGCCATCAATCAAGATTACGATGATCACATTCCCATCGGGCGACCGATTCGCAACTCGACCGCTTACATCCTTGACCGCTTTGACAACTGTCAGCCCATTGGTGTGCCAGGAGAATTGTGTCTGGGAGGAGATGGCGTCAGTAGGGGATATCTGAACCAAGATGCTTTGACAGAAGCGAAATTTCCCAAGGACCCCTTCCGTTCCGGCCAGCGCATGTATCGCTCCGGGGATTTGGCTCAATGGAATCCGGATGGTACCATAGCTTTCCTAGGACGCAAAGACAACCAGGTGAAGATTCGCGGCTTCCGCATCGAATTAGATGAGATCGAACGGCGACTTTCAGAACACAACAGTATACTGGAATCGCTCATCCTGGTCAAAGAGCAGCAAGGCGATAAGTTTATTGTAGCTTACTACGTTGCAGCAGACCAAATCGAGCGGAAGGAATTGGCGCAACATATTTCGGATGAATTGCCCGAGTATATGGTGCCTTCCCATTTTGTGCATCTTTCCGAAATGCCTTTGAACAACAATGGCAAGCGCGATCGAAAGGCTTTACCCGAACCCGAGATTCAAAGGGAAGAAAACCACCAAGCACCGGAGACAGCAAGCGAACGTCAACTGGCTGCCATCTGGTCGGAAGTATTAAAAGTTGAGCCATCGCTGATTGGAATGGAGCGCAACTTTTTTGAATTGGGTGGCCATTCCATCAAAGCGGTTCACCTCATCAATAAGGTACAGGAAGTCTTTTCTGTCAAGATAGAGCTGAGGGCAATCTTTGAGCATACCACACTGAGGGAGCAAATCCAATTGATTCAGCAAAAAGGAGCAGGTTCACAGGTGGCATTGCAAAAAGTCAATCTATCGCAAACCTACTTTAAGACCTCCCATGCTCAAAAAAGATTGTATTATCTACAATACCTGGATAGAGAAAGTACGACTTTCAACATTGCTGGTTCTTTCCACATCATCGGTGCCTTGGATGTCCAACGATTGAAAAAAGCAGTGACTGCCTTGATCGAAAGGCATGAGGCTTTACGTACCAGTTTTCATTTGCAAGATGGAAGCATCGTACAGCGAATCAATGAAGTAAGTGAACCCGATTTTGAGGTATTGGATGCATCGGATGAGCGTTCGGTCAAAGAGGTCTTCAACGACTTCATCAAGCCTTTTGATCTTTCGACTAGTTCTTTGCTGCGTTGTGCAGTGATGCAACACCAAACGGAGGGTAACTTATTGTTCCTCGATTTACACCACATCATTTGCGATGGTATTTCACTAAGCATCCTTATTCGAGACTTTAAGCAACTGTACAATGGTACGCCACTTTCGCCAGTGGAATTCCGCTACATCGATTACGTTTATTGGCAGGAACAACTCGATCTGAAAGCACAGAAACGCTTTTGGGAAGAACAGCTTGCTGCGCCCATACCGCGACTTGATCTACCCGTGATGAACAATCGCGAGGGGATTGATACCCATCCGGCGCGCCGCATGATGCTCCGAATCAATTCGGAACAATATCGCAAAATTCGGGAAAGGGCTTCCGCTGCGAATGCTTCTGACTTCATGTTTTTGCTATCGATCTATTACATCTTTTTGTCAAAGCTGACAGGTAATACAGACATCATCGTTGCGACAGATGCCATCGGCCGAACACACTCGGATTTGAAGGAAGTTGTCGGAACCTTTATCAATGCGCTACCGCTGCGGCAGCAATTGGAGGAGGCACAAACTTTCTCTGAGTTCCTGGTCTCGGTTCGGCAGAATGTCCTTTCGGCTTTCGACAACCAGGAATACCAATTCGATCAGATGATCTCGGAGATTGTACAACCCGATGCTAAATCTGGCAATCCCATTTGTAATGTACACTTTTCTTTTTCCAATGCCTTCGAAGGCATGGGCGAGTTGGGAGAAATGAATCTTCAAAACTACGTCATTGAGAAAAACGAGACGACAGAGTACGAATTCAAATTGGAGGTACACGAAGAAAACGAGCAGTTTGACATATACTTTATCTACAGCTCGATTTTGTACGAAGATGAGATCATGGAAGTCTTCATGTCTTACTACTTCAATGTCTTAATGGCTGCACTGGAAAATGATTCCGTTTTGCTGAGCGATATGGAATTGGAAGTAACGGCAGATAGCTTTTAACAATAGTATCCTTTTCACTTCTTTAAAATTAATGTTATGTGTGGAATTTGCGGATTTGTCAAATTCAACGGAGATGTAAATCCGGGCGATGAAAAAATAGTAGGGGATATGGTCAAAACGCTGATCCATCGTGGACCAGACGACCAAAAAACCTTACTGTTTGACAATGTCGCCTATGGTTTTAGCCGCTTGAGCATCATTGGCCTCGGCAATGGAATGCAACCCATTTTCAATGAAGATGAATCCATCGCGCTGATTTGCAATGGTGAAGTGTTCAACTACATCGAACTTCGCGAAGAACTGCGCAAAGCGGGTCACAAATTCCGAACAGAATCGGATGTCGAAGTCATCGTGCATTTGTACGAAACCTATGGTATCGACTTTCTCAATAAGCTCAACGGTCAATTTGCTTTTGCGCTGTACGACAAACGCAAAAAAATGCTCTTCTGCGCCCGCGATCAAATGGGAATCGTGCCTTTGTACTATACGATGGTCAATGAGACTTTCATCTTCGGTTCGGAAATCAAAGCCATCCTTCAACACCCCTTGGTACGACCCGAAGTGGATACTGTCGGATTGGATCAGGTGATGACCTTTGCTGGTCTAGTGAGCCCGCGGACCATGTTCAAAAACATCCACAGCCTCGAAAACGGTCACTTCCTACGGGTGAGTCCGGAAGGGGAAATACATAAGAAGGAATACTGGGACCTGGTGTATCCCGAAGGCGAACGGCCGATGAATGGCAAACCCGAAGATGCTTACATAGATGAACTGGAAGCCTTGTTCGAAGATTCCATTCGCCTGCGCTTGCGTTCGGATGTCCCATTGGCTCTGTACCTGAGCGGCGGCCTGGATTCTTCCATGATTGCCATGAAGGTCAACCAGATGCACCCGGAGGTGCGAAAAGATGCTTTTTCTATTGACTTTTCCGACTCGGAGCATTCCGAATCATTCTATCAAAAGTTGGTGGCAAAAGAAGGGAACGCTCGCCTCAATCAAAAGCTGTTTCATTTTACAGACATCAGTGAGCGGCTCCAAAATTCTGTTTACCACAGCGAGTGTCCCATAAAGGAAACTTATAACACGGCTTCTTTGGCTCTTTCTGAGGCGGTACGTTCCAAGGGCATCAAAGTCATCCTTTCGGGAGAAGGCGCCGATGAATTTTTTGCAGGCTACGTCGGCTATCGCTTTGATAAAATGCGCGCCATGAAGTTGGTCGACAATCCAGTGAGTGAGGAAGAAAAAGCCATTCGCGAAAAGTTGTGGGGTGATCCGGATTTTTACTACGAAAGAAACTTTGTCGAATACGATGCCATCAAGAAAGGCTTGTACTCTGAGCAACTTAATGCTTCCTATGGGGATGTCAATTGTCTCAATTACCACCTGATCAACAAAGAACGGATTCGCAATCGCGATGTGCTGAACAAGCGCGCTTACATCGACTACAAAATTCGCTTGGTCGATCACCTCGTTTCCGATCATGGCGATCGAATGGCCCTGGCCAATTCCGTGGAAGCCCGCTATCCATTCTTGGATAAAAATCTCGTGGAGTTTTCAACCAAACTACCTTCCGACTTAAAGCTGAAGGATTTGACAGAAAAGTACATCCTTCGGAAAATGGCTGGACGCTTTGTACCGAAGCAAGTCATCGAAAGAGAGAAATTCCACTTCGTTGCGCCCGGCAGTCCATACCTACTGCAAAACAACATCGAATACGTCAATGATATTCTGTCGTACGATCTGATAAAAAGACAGGGTTTTTTCAATCCCGATAAGGTAGAGGCGCTTAAAAATGTTTACAGAAAAGATGGCTTTAAAGTCAACTGGCCCTACGAAAATGATTTGCTGATCACTGTCCTAACCTTCGGGATTTTACTGGATAAATTTTTCAATTGATTTGCCACCACAAAAAAATACCATTCAAAAGATGAATTTTCAAAATAAACTGATCGGATGCTTGCAGGCTTTTTCCAATCGCACGGCCATAGAATACGGCCAAATGCAAATGTCCTACGCCTCTCTCTTGGCTAAGTCCAATGCCATCACCCGCAGCCTGTTGACTCAAAATCTGGAAAAGGAGACAGTTGTTGGTATCCAGCTGACCAATAATCCTGATTTGATCTGTGCAATGATCGGTGTGATGAACGCGCGTTGTACTTTTGTATTTCTCGATGGCGCACTGCCCGACGAAAGATTGAAAACCCTCCTGGCCGATCTGGATTTGAAATATGTAATCACTGCAAGCAATGCCAATCGATTAAATAAAATACCAGAAGCTGAAAAGCTGCAGTTTTTCTATTTCGATCAATTGACCGAAGCGGTACAAGAGAAGGAGGCCGAAGAAATAATGTATCCCGAGTTTGATGGTGAAGACAGCTTGTATGTATATTTTACCTCCGGTTCTACGGGCAAGCCCAAGGGAATCATCGGAAAGAATAAAAGTTTGCTCAACTTTGTGGAATGGGAAGTGGCAGAATTTCAGATCGATGAATCCTTCCGTTGCAGCCAATTCATCAGCCCTTATTTTGATGCTTTTCTCCGAGATATTTTCGTACCACTCTTCGCTGGTGCCACGATTTGCATGCCAACGGCTGAAAAGAATTTCTTCGATCCGGAAGTAATGATCTCCTGGATAGATACCCAAAAAATCAACCTCATCCACTGCGTACCAAGCGTCTTCCGCATTTTCAATGATCCATCTCTGAGCAGTAAGTATTTCCAAGACTTGAAGTACATTTTGCTTTCCGGGGAGAAAATCATTCCGGGTGAATTGAAGGATTGGTACAGCACCTTTGGCGAGCGCATCCAGTTGGTCAATATGTATGGAACGACGGAGGCGACCATGATCAGTTCTTTTTACCGCATCAAGCCGACTGATTCGCTCAAGGCACGCATTCCCATCGGTAAGCCCATTGCCAATAATGAATTGCGCATCCTCAATAAAGATGGAAAGCTTTGCAATAAACTCGTTCCGGGTGACTTGTACATTGTCTCCGCTCACACCTCCAAAGGATACTGGAAGCTACCAGCGTTGACCGAAGAACGCTTTGTGGAAATTCAGGAAGGGGATCAAACCCTCATCGCTTATCGCACAGGGGATCGCGCCAGAAAGTTGGTCAATGGGGCCGTAGAATTGCTGGGACGCGAAGATCGTCAAATCAAACTCAGAGGTATCCGCATTGAGCTAGACGAAATTGAAAGGGTCATCTTTCAATATGCTTTTGTGAAGAATGCCGTAGTGGTGCTACAAACGGAGGAAGGAAGCACGGGTGTTCAAAACCAATTTTTGGTGGCTTTTGTCATTGCGACAGACGATATGCCGCGCAGCGTTTATCTGACCGAAGAATTGGATGTCTACCTGAAAAAGAACTTGCCGGAATACATGATTCCTTCAAATATCGTAATGGTCGATCAATTTCCGCTGCTCTCCAATGGTAAAATCGACTTGCGCCAACTGCAAGCCAGCCTCGAAGAAACGGAAAAGAACTTGGTCGAACCCGTCAATGAAACGGAGATCAGGCTGCTCAATATCTGGCATCAGATTTTGGGAGACAAACCCATTTCGGTAGAGGAAAACTTCAATAAGGTAGGTGGAAATTCGCTGAGTATTATGCGCTTGATTGCCAGGATATATACAGAGTTCGAAGTGCGTATTACCTTGGTGGAGCTGTTCAATAATCTCACCATTCGCAAGCAAGCGAGCTTTATTCGCAGTAAGACGACGGACAATGCCTTAGTGATCTCAAAGGCTGCAGAAAAATCTGCCTACCGCTTGTCGGCTGCACAGGAGAGAATCTTTTTCAACTACAAACTCGACGCCTCCAATACGGCCTACAACATCCCGATGGCCTGGGAGATCAAAGGTCATCCCGATTTGGAAAAGCTCAAGGCTGTTTTGCAAAAGTTGGTACAACGGCACGAAAGCTTCCGGACTTCCTTCAAATCCGAAGGTGGCAAGGTAACGCAGGTCGTACAAGATGCCGTTGACATTGAATTGGCACAAATCGACTGTTCAGACAAGGATGCCGATGAAGCCATTTCTGCCTTCGTTCGTCCATTTGATTTGGAACGCGCACCACTCCTCCGTGCTGCCATCATACAGGCAAAAGACAACAGAAGATTCTTTGCCGTAGATGTACACCACATTGTTTGTGATGGCATGTCCCAAATGATTTTATTTGCAGATTTTGCCAAGCTGTACAATGACGAAACCCTGGTGCCACTAAGCATTCAATACAAAGACTTTGCAGAGTGGGAATACGATTTGCGCCAATCGGAAAACTACAATTCCTACAAAGGTTTTTGGATGGGTAAGTTTAAAAGCCAAGTACCGGACTTCAACTTCCCTCTATCCAATAAAAAGGTCGATCAAGAGAAAGCAGATGGGCAGTTTTTGGATTTTAGTATTGCCAAAAATACCATTGATCCCTTGTTGAAGTCGCTTGCTGAAAAGAACGTCACAAACTTTTCTTCACTGTTCTCTGTCTTTTATCTCTACCTAGCACAATTCAGTGGGCAAGACGATATGGTCATCGGGATCAATTCTACGGGTAGAATACAGCAAGAACTGGAAAAGGTCGTCGGTATGTTTGCCAAGACACTTCCGATTCGCTACGCCATGAATATGAATGATTCCTTCAAGAATTTTGCAGAGCAGGTCCATAAAGAATTGGTACAAGCCAACAGCAACCAATCATTTGATTTAATCGACTTGATCAGTGGCCTAAACAACATCAAAGCGGATCGGGTAGAAGACCTTTTCAAGGTGATGTTTGTCTATCAAAACTTTGAAAAAGAAGCGCTGCCAGAAACAGAGGATTTTGCCAGTTTCAACTACGGTAAGACAGCAACGAAATATCCAATCACAATGTATGTCAACGAAGCAGAGGATGCTTTCAACTTCAGAATGGAATATCTGTCGGATTATTTTTCTGAAGAGGACATGACCTTGTTCAGCGCGCAATTCACAAAGCTGGTAGAAAAGATTACGGAAGATCCCACTGCTGGCATCATCGACCTGATTGGTGGCACTCAAGTAGCTGTCGAAACGATCGAAGACGATATTTCTTTCAAATTTTAGCCTCAACTCATAGGATATGTCCACTCATTCTTCACTAGACCTCAATGCACTGGAAGCCAACCGCAACCTCAGAGCGCGCAACTACTGGAAGCAGCGCTTAGATGGATTTGAGTTCGAAACTTATTTCGATCAAAGTTTGGAGTCTACTGCTACGGCTGCCGATACCCTTCAAATCCATACGGCTACGGCTTCGCCTGCGCTAGCGGATGCCCTTGGTAACTTTGCACCTTCGGCCAAAGCACAGCACATCGTTCTGTTGGCAGCCTTGGGTGTCTTTACGCAGAAATATGCTTCCTGCTCAGATGTTTGTCTATTTACAGCCTCCTATGCTTCTTCTACAACAAAGCAAGAGGGCAAAGGGGTATTTCCTCTTCGGATGGATGACTTTCAGGGAAAGAGTTTTCGGACTTTTTTGCTGGAAGTAAAGGATGCGCTGATCGAAGCTATTCGGCATTCGGATTATCCGCTCGATAAAATCATGGAAAATGTACAGGCTGGCACAGAACAATTTCCTGCCATTTGTATGCTGTTGGAAGGTGTGCAACAAAAGGAGGCATTCGATGGAATTTCTGCGGATCTGCTGTTTTGTTTTCGAGTGAAGAATGAGTTTTCTGTAGACATCTATTACCGAGGCAGTCAATACGATTCTACTTACATCGCCTCTTTGGCCGATCGCTATTTTTTCTTTTTGGAACAAGTCCTGACGGATAAGGAAAGTCCGATCGAGCAATTGCCGTTTCTACGTCCTGAAGAAAAGGAGCAACTGACTTCTGAATTCAACAATACCCATTGTGATTATCAAAAAGAAGAGACGATTGTTTCTCTGTTTGAAAAGCAAGTGCAACAAAGCCGCGACCGAGTGGCGGTTGTTTGTGGTGAAACTCGGCTGACGTATGGCGACCTGAGCGAGTATTCGGAAAAGATTGCTTGGTATTTACAAAATGAAAAGGGAGTTGGCAAAGGAGACCTCGTAGGGGTCATGCTCCAAAGGGATACTTATCTGATTCCTTCCATCTATGGAATTTTAAAGGCGGGAGCCGCCTATGTACCAATCGATCCAAATTTTCCACCCGAACGCATCCGCAAGATTTTGGGAGATTCCAATATGAAGGTTGTTTTTACCCGAGCAGAATTTACCAAGGACTTGGAAATGACGGAAGTGAGTTTTGTAGATATAGAAGCATCCATCGGCGATATTTTATCTACCAACAGCGAAGCCTTTCAAATGGATGTTAAGGGTACAGACTTGGCCTGCATATCAGCATGAACAATGTATTGCCACCACTCG
>JBCCSZ010000219.1:0-13723 GCA_039199225.1 Bacteroidota bacterium | reverse complement strand
TTGCTAACTTTATTTGTAACCTTTTTACAGTGGCCCAGTTGTCCCTATAGAATGCCTACTAAAACTAAAATATTGCAACAACTAACAGATAATGAAATTATCTGCAATGTCCAAGCGGGCGATCTGAACCAAATTGCAGAATTGTATCAACGTTACAAGCAAATCGTGTACGCTTATCTGTATGGCATCCATCGGGATCGAGACCTTGCGCAGGACCTTTTGCAGATGGTTTTCATACGGGTTATGAAGTACAATCGGCAATTTCAAGTGAACAGCAATTTTCGAAATTGGCTATTTCACATCGCGAAAAATGTCAGTAAGGATCACTTTCTGAAGAAGTCCAATCGACCCAAAGAAAGCCTTGCAGTCCTCGCACAGCTACCGGCAGAAAGCCAAAGAGCCGACCATGAGATGATGCGGCAAGAATCACACGAACAATTGTATACCGCCCTGGCGCAGCTCAGTCGTTCGCAGAGAGAAATTTTGGTATTGAGCAAATTACAAGGCATGCGCTATGCCGACATCGGCGAAATCCTTCAGTGCTCGGAAGGTGCTGTGAAGGTAAAGGTGTATAGAGCCCTCAAATCGCTGAGGGAAATTTATTTAAAAATGGAAAATCGATAGATATGGATCCCATTGAAAAGCAGAAACTGATCGATCGCTTTTTGCAAGCCAACATCAGTCCGGAAGAAGAGAAGCAACTGGAGGACCTCATCGAGTCAGGAGATATACCATTGGAGGCATTGACTCCTTTGCAAGAAATCCACGACCAGCTTGATTTTCTGGCGGAGGCGCCCGATGTGGCTCCGGAAATGTCCCCCGAAGTATGGAAAGCCGGCCAAGTGTCCCAGGCACCTGCTGATGGCTCCACAAGGCCAATGGCCGCCGTACCAACCTATTTTTGGCTCATAGGTGTGGGGCTGCTCTTCATCGGATTGCTCATCGGCTGGCTGCTCAAGCCGGCGACCTCCTCGGAAGAGCAATTGGACAGCATGCAGCAGGAGATCATCGCCATGAAGGAACTGATGATGCTAAACATGCTCGAAAAAAAGTCTTCCAGTGAACGCCTCAAAGCCGTTAGCCTGAGTAAAGACTTAGACCAAACGAGCGAAAAAGTGACCAATGCACTGATTCAAACCCTGCGCAACGACGAAAATGTCAACGTACGATTGGCGGCCCTGGATGCCTTGACGCCCTTTGCACACCTGGCCCCCATTCGCATAGAATTGGTTCGATCCATCAAGGACCAACAGTCGCCACTTGTTTTGATGAGCCTGGCAGAAATCATGGTGGCCCTGCAAGAAAAACGAAGTATTGAACCTCTACAGGAAATTTTACAAACAGAGAAACTACCAGAAGAAATCCGACAACGCTTAAAAGGAAGTATCGAAGTATTACTTTGAAAATCGCACACTTGCAGCCCAAAGCAGAAAGTGGTACCCACTGCAAAATAGGCTGAAAATTTATCCACTAAAAAATCTTATCGAATGAATAAGTTATTCAGCACAGCTCTGCTTTGCCTATGCACAACGTTTGCCTTTGGCCAATCGCATAAAGAGCTCATCCAAAAGAAATGGAACATTCAAAATCCACAGGACAAAGTACTGGTCATTGCCAATGTCAATGGACATGTTGATGTAGAAGGCTATGAAGGTTCATCCATCCAAATGGACATCGAAAAAAGATTCCAGGCCAAATCCGAGAAAAAGCTGAAAGCAGCCATGAAGAGGATTCAGCTCAATTTTCGGGAAGAAGGCGATACCATCATTGCTTATTTCGAGATCAAGTGCAACAGCGAAAAAGGTGACTGGAGCGGCAAAGGCATCTGGAAATACTACAGCGGCACCAGTAACAGCTATTGCCAACACGACGACGATTACCAATTCAATTTTAAAGTTAAAGTTCCCAAAGAAATCACCTTGTGGCTGGCCACGATCAACAACGGGAATGTCAAGGTCAAAAATACACAAGGAGAAATCAATGTAGAAAACATCAATGGCAGCATTCGACTAGACGATATTGCAGGCAAAACCAGAGCCTCCACCATCAACGGATCGCTCGATGTGCGCTACACCAATACGCCCAGAGCAGACTCCCGATACTACGCCCTCAACGGCGACATCAATGCCTACTACCCCAAAGGACTATCTGCCGTACTGGCTTTTAAATCCTTTAACGGCGAACTTTTCACCAACGTAGAAGACATTGAACAGCTGCCCAAACAACTCAAAAAGTTGGACAATAACAACGGCACTACTTACAAAATAGAAAGGGATGCTCTACTGAATATTCGCAATGGGCAAACCCTACTCGACTTTGAAACTTTCAACGGCGATGTATACCTTCGAGAACTGTAAATCAAAACCATAAATTTTTAACAAATCAAAACCATGTTATAATGAAATCAATGTTCTTATTTTGCTTGCTACTGCTAGGACTCAATCTATCGGCCCAAAAAGGTGAATCCATCGACGTACCCCTATCTCAACCAGGTAAGAGAGGCTTACTGATCGTCGACATCAAAAAAGGTCCCATTAAGATCAAAGGAACCGCACGCCAAGATGTATTGGTACGCTACAACTCCCTGAGCGAGGACGACGAAATGAATGAAACGAGAAACGGTTTGAAGAAGATTGCTTCCGGAGGTCTCAACCTCAGCATCACAGAAAAAGACAACATCGTTTCTGTCGACTCCGACTCCTGGAATAAAGGCGTCGAAATCTATGTTGAAATTCCAATGGATTTTGACCTGAAGATTGAAAGCTACAACGACGGAGACTTGGCGGTAGAAAATGTCAAGGGGGAACTCGAATTGGAGAGCTATAATGGACAGATCGAAGCAGAAAACATCTCTGGCTCCTTGGTCGCTTCCACTTACAATGGCGATATCAGAGTACATTTCAATACCATCACAACCGATGCCTCCATGGCTTTTTCGACCTACAATGGCGACATAGACTTGAAATTTCCGACCAACCTATCGGCCAAATTAAAAATGCGCTCCGATGCTGGTGATATTTATTCAGATTACGACATCAAGCTGAACAAAAAAGCCAATAGAGAAAGTAAAAAAGATGCACATTCCGGCGTTTTCAAAGTCAGCATCGAAAAATGGACCCATGGGACAGTTGGCTCGGGCAGTGCCGAGATCGTCGCCAAGACATATAACGGAGATATTTTAGTACAAAAGAGCAAATAAAGATCGCTACCGCCACTCCTTGTACTGATTGATCAAACCGTTGGTTGATGCATCGTGGGAAGTAACAGGCGCATCTCCTTCCAACTCAGGAAGTATCTTTTTGGCCAGTTGCTTACCCAGCTCGACGCCCCATTGATCAAAGCTGAAAATGTTCCAAATGGCCCCTTGCGCGAAGATTTTATGTTCGTACATGGCCACCAATAACCCCAAAGAATAGGGCGTCAGTTTTTTCAGCAAAATAGAGTTGGTGGGTTTGTTGCCCTCGAAAACCTTGAAGGGGGCTTTGTGGGCAATTCGATCTGCAGCTTCGCCGGCTGCCTCCATTTCTGCAACAGCCTCTTCTTGCGTCTTGCCTTTCATTAGGGCTTCGGTCTGCGCAAAGAAATTGGACAGCAACTTGGGATGGTGATCACCAATTGGATTATGGGTCAAAGCAGTGGCGATAAAATCGCAGGGGATGAGTTTGGTACCTTGATGGATGAGTTGATAAAAGGCGTGCTGGCCGTTGGTACCAGGCTCTCCCCATAAAATCGGGCCGGTTTGATAAGTAGCTCGTTGGCCCGAGCGATCGACAGACTTTCCATTACTCTCCATGTCGACCTGCTGAAAATGAGCTGTAAAACGATGCAAATATTGATCATAAGGCAAAATGGCCTTGGTGGAGGCACCAAAAAAGTTGTTGTACCAAATCTCCAACAGCCCTAGCACCACCGGAATATTTTTATCCAAGTCGCTTGTCCGGAAATGCTCATCCATCGCGTGCAAGCCATCCAATAATTCTTCAAAACGCTCATAGCCAATGGTACAGCAAATCGCCAGTCCGATGGCCGAGGAAAGTGAAAATCGCCCACCGACCCAATCGGCAAAAACAAACATATTGGCCGGATCAATCCCAAAGGCTCGAACCTTAGCTTCGTTGGTAGAAACAGCCACAAAATGGCTCTTCACCCAAGCTTCATCCTTGGCCGCCTCCAAAAACCAGTCACGCGCCGAACGAGCATTGGTCATCGTTTCCTGAGTCGTGAATGATTTGGATGCAATAATAAACAAGGTCGTTTCCGGGGACAGCCCCCTTAAAGTCTCCGCAATATGGGTACCATCAACATTGGAGACAAAATGGGTCTGAATATTTTCTTTCCAGTAAGGCTTCAAAGCTTCCGTCACCATCACCAGCCCCAAGTCTGAACCTCCAATACCGATATTGACAACATCTGTGATGGCCTTTCCTGTATATCCCTTCCAATCGCCATTGATGACTTGATCGGAGAAAGTCTTCATCTGCTGCTGCACCCGAAGGATCTCCGGCATGACGTCTTCGCCCCCTACCATCGCTGCCCGGCCACTGCGGTTGCGGACGGCCGTGTGAAAAACAGCGCGGTTTTCTGTCTCGTTAATGGGCGCCCCCTGGAAAAGTAATTGAATCGACTCCGGCAGACGGGTTTCTTCGGCCAGTTGCAGCAATAGATCCATCGTTTCTTCGGTGACGATGTTCTTGGAGTAGTCCAAAAACAACTGCTCTTCGAATTGTAGGGAAAAACGCTCGAATCGCAATGGGTCTTTTGCAAACAAATCGCGCATGTGGCGATCGCTCATCGCTTCATAATGGGCTTGCAATGACTGCCAGGCGGTCGTTTGCGTGGGATTGATTTTTGGTAGAGTTGGCATAGGAGAAAGGATTATCAGACTCTTTTAATAAAAGTCACTAGACGATAAATAAGAGCGAAATATGGCTGTAGGTTCGGTTAGAGCCAAGCGGCTGTAGGTGCAAAAGCAATATTACGCATAAAATTTACCAGTGCCAACTTAAGTAGGGAAAACAATTGGCAATCGGCAGTAGGTGTACTGCCGATTGCCAAGCTATTAATTCATCATTCTCATCTGACCGCTGACCCGCTGGCCATCCGCCTGGATGCGGTAGACGTAGACGCCATTCATTATGCGGTGATCACGGCTGTTGAAGACAACCTGATGCGGCCCACCGACCTGACGGCCATTGACCAATGTCTCCACTGGGCGCCCCAGCATATCAAAAACAGTTATGTTGACGCGGGCGTCCCTCGGCAGTTGATAGTGGATGGTTGCCTGGCCCGCATGCTGATAGCGCAATTCGTGCTTCATAGCCACAAAGGGCGGTCTGGTCGTCGAAGTCGTCACGCAGCTCAAGCCAAAGTCGAGGCGGTTGAAGCTTTGCCCCATGATGCCATCCACGGCGATGTCGTCTACACACAGCCAATGGTTGAGCACAGTTGCGTAGATTTCTCGGAAATCGACATTGTGGACGAGATTGCCGGCGCGATCGGTATTGTTGAGGTTGGGGTTGTCGCCATAGAATCCATTGTCGCCCAAGCCCTCGCCAAAAAGTAGTACTGGGGCTGCAGCACCGTGGTCGGTTCCGGCAGAGTCGTTCTGCTCGATCCGCCGGCCAAATTCTGAAAAAGTCATGCAGAGTACGTCCTTGTCGCGACCAGCAATGGATAGATCGTCGTATAAATCCTTGACGGCCTTTGAAATATCGCTCATCAAATTGCGGTGGGCGTCTGGTTGGTCAGCATGGGTATCGAAGCCATCCAAAGAGACCATGTATACTTTCGTGCTTAAGCCCCCTTTGATCATGCGGGCAATCAGTGCCAATTGCGAGCCCATCCGACCTTCGTAAGCCACGTCATTGGTCGAAGCCTTGTAAGCCTCTGCGATCACATCGGCATATTTGAAGGTATTGTTGGTTGTGGAGCGCAAAAAGCGCAACTGCTCTCCAAAGTAGCAATCTGGCATATTGAGCGTATCGTACAACTCGCCATTTTGTGCCAGCTCTGCCAATTCCTCCGGGTTGCTGACCACCATGGCCATGTTGATGATGTCTTGATTATTGAACAGGTTACTTCCTACACTACCGATCTGTATGGCTGGTGGTTCGGGTGGAGAGGATATGTCGAAATCTGGAAATTCATTGACAATGTAGCGGCCCATCCATCCAGAAGCGTCGAAGACGTCCGGGTCGCTGGCGCTGCTCCAAATGTCGGAAGAGCGAAAGTGTGAGAGGTTTTGCTGGTCGTAACCGACGCTGTTGATGACCTTCATTTTCCCTTCTTGCCAGAGCGGATAAAGGTCGTCCATATATTTTGGCATACCGAATTTATCATCCAGCATTCGAATTTCATTGCGCTCAAAGCCGATGGTCGGACGAAGAAATTTGTAGTGATCGTAGGAGTACATCGGGACGATGGTATTGAGTCCGTCGTTGCCTCCTTTCAGACGAATCAGGATCAGTACCCGATCGCCGGGCGCATTGCTCAAAGCAGAAGCCAAGGGCGAATAGCTGCTGGCCATCACCGGAAAACTACCCAACATCATCGACATACTGCCTGCGACCCCCATTTGGCGCAGAAAGTTGCGGCGGCTCCAATTCAGATGGTCTTTCTGGTGGGCTTTGCCATCTTTTAGAGAGCTGCCATGGCGCTTTTTGGAGGTATTTTTTAAATTATTTGGCGTATTGTGATTATCGCACATATTGATTTTGATTTTGGAGTGAAAACATTCCCACTACGGGCTTTTGAATCGTTCTAGTTGCATCTCATGCATGGCAACTAAAATCAAGTGGTCTGAAATTCCGGGATGCGGCTGATGTAATCCAGCAGTACACCGACCTGCGCCGGCACTGTATCCCAGAAGAGGTTCCAGGTACCATCATCGTAGTAATTTTGGGGAATTTCTCCTTTGAATACCACCGTCGCCCGATCGTAAATGGCCAGGGTGTGCATGCCTTTGGGAATGAAAAAGTCTATAATGGATTGGGTAATAAAATCCGGATCGTTGGAATTCCCGGCCAGGGATTGGGCAAAAGCTCGAAGCTTCTCTGGTTCATCGGTGTAGAGTGTAAAGATGTGAAACTGTGCTACTTTCCAACGGAGGGTCAGCGTATTACTGTCGATCCAGGCCCGGTTGCCCGGCCATCCAGCTACATCGATGGGTTCAAAGACGACTTGCCCCAATTCGCCGCCAAAGTAGGCATGCTCCAGGAATCTCTGCGGCGTTTGCTCGTAGCCCAATTCGTTGCTCAACGTCAGTGAATAATGGATTGGAGCTTTCACTTTGACCTGCATGACTGCGTCGTCGAAAAAGTGCTCGGAGCGGAACAACTGCCGCAACACGGGCTCCAACTCAAAGTTGGCATTGCGGAAGGTAACGGCCAGAGAACTCACGATGTTTTCGTCTATTTCATCTGTCACAAAATGGCGATACAGCTTACCACAGATGAATTGGGAAATTTTTTCAGCCCGCTGCTCAAATAAAATCCGAATGACATCCTCATAACCCCAATTATCGGTCTGCCCAAAAATGGTCTTGTCATCCGTATCAAAATAATTTTCATCGAAGGTGATGGCATCGCAGATAAACTGACGACTGACATAGCCCGTCAAGGCGCGGGAAGTTTCTACAATGTCCTCCTGGGTGTAGCCATTGTCGGCACCCAAAGAAAAGAGTTCGTACAACTCGCGTGCATAATTTTCGTTGGGGGCAAATTTGGTATTTTCAGCGCCATTGAGGAAAATCAACATAGCGGGCGTCAGGCCAATTTCGCTGATAAAATCCTTGAAGTTCCCCATAAAGTTGTCCTCTAACACCTTATAATACTGATACATGTAGGAACTACACAGGTAAGCTTCCTGACGAGTTACAAAGTGGTTGGACCAAAACAGCGTCAATTTTCCTCTCAGCGGAACCTCGGCCATATCCTTCACCCAGGCAGTTACCCACTCAATGCGATGCTCTTCCAGTTGTTGAAAGAATTCATCCGGATCGTAATCTATGCCTGTCCAGTTGGCAAATACCGGTGCTGGAATAGGAGGTGCATTTTTGGCTTGATCTATAATAGCATCTACCAAATCGGTAGGTGATTGGACCAAAGCATCTTCTACTTGCTGCGGTGTAGCGCCGATGCCTAGCCGCCGATACAAATGCTGGACTCGCTGTCTGGTCCAAGGTCGGTCGGCAGAAGGTGTGTAGGGTGCTAAGGTCCCGGTGGCACAGTTCAAAACGATCATATTCATTGGTTTTTAATAAGTATTGTGTCAACGCTAAAATAACGGCTTAGGCGCAAGATACCCTACGGATAATTGTCATTATGTGACACATAATTGGTTTACAGTAAGGTTATTTTACCTAGTTTGTTCAAGCAGAGGGAGCTTATCGCCTGCACAAATGTCAGCCAATTGTAGAAGATGGGGTGAGTTTACACTGAGTTGCTACTAAAAGACGGTCCATTCAATGGTGAACAGACATGTACTTTAGCTTCTTAGAGATGAGTAATTACCACTTGTATTGGAAAAAGATGTTCGGAGTTACACCAAGCAAATGGCGGTCCAAACGGACTAATTCGGGAGAGGGATTGTTTTGATCGGGCGTTTTGATGATGTAATCCCGATTTCTGATGTTGACCCGGTCAAAGAAGTTGAAAATGGATAAACCGACTTTGCCTTTGTGGCCTTTACGGGCATTTCCAAACTTGAAAGCTGCGCTCAGGTCTACTCTTTGATATATAGGTAAACGCGCAGAATTGCGATCATCGTATCTGGCTCGATAATATATTTGCCCTGTATCTTTATTTTCTACCTCTTCTACCCCACTGGCTGGTGTATAAGGCCGCCCGCTGCCAAAGGCAAAGTTGGCCGATAAGTCCCATTTCTTGGAATTGAATATGTGGGTCCAGCTCAACTGGTGGCGTTGGTCGTGCAAGGCTGGAAACCAACGGTTCTCATCAATGCTGTCAAATTTATAGCGAACACCGGCCAAGCTATAGGACAACCAGCTATTGTATCGATTCCATTGCTTTTTGATCAGCAGGTCCATACCCCAAGCGCTGGATGAGCCATGGGAAAAGGGCGCTCTTTCCAGGTCTTCCTCGAAGCGCAATCGAAGGGTCGTCAGATTGTCGGTCCTTTTGCCATAAAACTCCAGGTCGTAAATCCATCCATTCTTTCGCCAGGAAGCCCCGAGGGATGCTTGCCAAGCCCTCACAATGGGCAGGTTGTCCACATCTGCAAAAATCCACAGCTGCTCTCCCAGCCCCAATTCGTTGGATTCGACAATCTGGCTGGCGAATTGGTGGTACTGCCCCAAAGCCACCTTGAGGTGCAAATCGTCGCCCATCGGCTGGTAGTCGACAGAGATGCGGGGCTCCCACAGACCGAGTTCTTGCGACCTGAAAACATTGTAGCGCAAACCAACATCTATGGATAGTTGATCCTCAATTCGATAATCGTAGTCGACATAAATCGTGTTGACAATGCCGTCGAAAGCCACATTGACCGAATCGTCGATGCCTTCCGACAAAACTTGCTGCAAATAAACCAGCTCGGCATTGGTCCGGGTGGCCTGATATCCGAGGTTCAATCGATGGTTTTTTTGAATGTAAAAGCGATTATCGACCCGGAGCTCCACACCTGATATTCGATTGGTCAGCCCGCCTCGCCCCTGAAAAGCCACCGCTGTATCAAGGCTGTAGGCGGCCTCGTAAATACTCTCATAGCCCCAGACCACCAAGTTAATTTCAGTATCGAATTCCGAAGTCCATCGCTGCTCCAAATTGATGCTAGTCCCCACCGAGTTAAATACAAGTCTATCATTATTTAAAAAATACTGGTTGCCACGAGACGCTACCTCATAGTCAAACTGATCGCCAGAGCCGTGAAAGCTAATGCTCCCCTTGGATCGCTCGTTCTGCCTGAAGACCAACTTTGCATTGATCTCGGAATAGCTGAACAGCGGATAAGCAGTGAATTCCTCGCTGCCCTCGCTGAGAAGTTGTTGCTGATCGCCAATCTTGCCGTTGGCTGCAATCTGTTTGAAGAGCCGTTGGAAAGTAGCGCTTTGCAAGTCGTCTGTAATAGAATTGCGAAAGGCAAACTGAAAGCCAGCCTTCTTTTTAAAAATGGGAAACTTGATGTATCCATTCAAACTGATGAGGTCCATTCCAGCACCAATCTCGAAGGAGTCGACCTGGGAAGGACTGCTTTTAATATCAATGACGCTGGATACCCGGCCGCCATACTTGGCACCAAAGCCTCCCCGATAAACGGAAACCTCCTCGACAATTTGGGGATTGAAGGCCGACAGCATCCCAAAGAAATGTCCGGTATGATAAATGGGAATTCCATCCCACAAAACCAAATTCTGATCTGGCGTACCACCGCGAACCGAGAGGCCAGAGGCCGACTCATCGGTCGAACTCACTCCGGGCATCAACTGTAGCAGACGAAATAAATCGGCATCTCCCCAGCCAGGTACCGCACCGACTTTATTGGGTAAGATGCGATAACCACCGCCATTTCGGTCGGCACGAAGTAAAGTCAAGGCTTTATCCTTGACCATCACGGCTGGCATTTCCATTTCGTTGTATTGCATCTCAATCGACAAACAAGGGCTGTTCTTCAAAGCCTGCAAAGCCACAAGCTGTCGTTCATATCCCAGATAGCTCACCTCCAGGGTATCCCCCCAATCAGCCGTCGCGACAAAGCGAAAGCGCCCCTGCTCATCTGTGCTACCTCCCCTCGACGTTCCCACGAGACGGACGTTGGCAAAAGCCAGCTTTTCACCACTTTGACCATCGATCACTTCACCACAAATCGACTGAATCGGCCATTCTTTAGGCGGTGGCAAAGCCGTTTGGTCAGCCTCTAGCAAGAGCGGGATATAGGGATAATCTTCCAATGAAAAGGACAGGCCAGTATTTTCGAGGAGTCGTTCTAAGACGGTATCCAGGGATTGCTCTTTGATGGTTAGATTAATGGTATGAGGAGAGATGTAAGCATCGCTGTAGGCAAAGGTGCAATGCAGCTGTTGGCTGATTTCGTCCAGGGCTGTTTTCAGCGGTACTTTTTGGAATTCAAAACTCAGTGGTTCACTCGGTTGTGCAAGGGCAGAGATGGAGCATAGCCAGCAAAGCACCCAAAGAAGGCCATTCTTCGATGAAAACGCAGGGTTTTGCATGTCGTTTTGATTCCGTCGAAAGGCGGACGGCTATTTTTTTCGGATGATTACCTTGTTTACCTGTATGTCGAAGGTCAGCTCCATAGGGTCGCAAACCATTCGGAGCGCTCTTTCTAAGTCTTTGTGGGTAAAGCCTCCTGTGTAAACGCTTTCTCCAATTTCTTGGCTGAAGGAGATGGAACGACCAAAACGGCGTTGCATATCTGCAAAAACCTGCTTGAGTTTGGCACTTTTGTAGCGACTCATTTGGCTTTGCCAGTCTGGTGTTTGTCCCGGAGGCATGATCCAATCTTCGGAAGCACCCCCTTCAAAACGAATTGCTTGGTTCGCCGTTAGCACCACGGCCCGGCCTTTGTGGTTGACCCGTACTTTGCCTTCGTAGCACTTCACTTCGAAGACTTCGTCGAAAGCATATACATCAAATTGGGTACCTAAAACTTCGACAACGCCTTGAGGGCTGTTGACAATGAAGGCTTGGCCTTTGCTGACCTCGAAATAGGCGGCCCCCTTCAGGCGTACCGCGCGTTTGTCCGACCAAGCCGAAGCATCGTAGCTCAAACTGGATTCAGGATGCAATTGCACATTGGAACCCGCCGGAAGCTCAACGGCCATCTGCTCTCCGGCACCGCTTGAAACAGCAATCGTCGCATCTGACAAAAACCACCAAGCAGCAGCTACCACCAGCAATACAGAGGCTGCAACAGACAGCCGGAATAAGAATCGGCGGCGAGCAGGTACGACTTTGGCTTCTGTCCGACGAGCATTCAGACGGTCCCAGGCCCTATTGGTATCCAAGGCTGGTGGACGCAGCTTTTCCACAGCATCCAATCGCTTTTGGAATGCCTCCAAATCGACACTGGCCGAAAGTCGCTTCAGCTCCTCTTCACCGATCGATCCGTCCAACCAGCGGGCCAGCAGCATATCGTCATCGTATTTGTCGTCTTCTTTCAATGCAATTGATTCGTTTGCTAAGATTAACTATAAAACGTACTACTCATCACTTACCCTACAACCAATTCGATTTTAGGCGTAAAAAATAACTCTCCTATATTTTTGGGTGAAGCTTTCGCAATTCAGCCAGGGCCTTGGACATCCTCTTTTCAACCGTCTTAACACTCACTTCCAGTCGCTCAGCGATCTCCTTGTAGGTCATCTTCTCTATCCGACTGAGCAGAAAAACCTCTCGGGCCGTCTCTGGCAAAGCATTAATATACGCCTCCAACTGCTGGCGAAACTCTTCGGTTTCATACTGAAATTCGGGAGATTCATTGGTACCTACTGGAAAGTGTTGGCTCTTAAATTTCTGGACAACTTGCTGGTGCCGGGCGTGATCTAAAAATAGATTATTGGCAATTCGGAACAGAAAAGCACGCGCTTTATCAATGGGAACTTTGTGGCAGTCGCGCCACAGCCGCAGAAAGGCTTCCTGCATCAAGTCAGCAGCCAATTCAAGATTTCCACATTTGTAGTACAGGAAATTGCGCAGGTGTTCGGCCTGTTCCTCAAATAAAGCCTTGTATCGGCCTTCATCACAGCAATTGTTCGCTTGCTTTGCCATATGATAAAATAAAGGCGGAAGCTCCGCCACTTGCCCAAAATTATCGACTTTTGTAGACAAGACGAATTATCTGCTACATTAATGTGTATTTTTAAAGCAATTCACCTGTAAACCATGTCGTTTTGGCAAAACACAACGAACTCGGCCAGACCGGTGAGGTACTGGCAAGACGTTATCTGGAGGAGAAAGGTTACAAAGTCCTGGAATGCAACTGGCGGTACCGCCGAGCAGAAATCGACTTGATTTGCTGGGACGGCAGCATTCTGGTTTTTGTGGAAGTGAAAACCCGAAGCAGCGATCTTTTTGGTCATCCCGCCAGTAAAGTAAATGCTCGAAAGGAAGCGTTAATGGTTGAAGCCGCTGGCATTTACATGGAGCAAATCGAACATGAATGGGAGTTTCGCTTCGACATTGTCTCTGTTCTTCTTTCCCCTTCTAAGGAAGCCAAAATCGAGCATTTTGAGGATGCATTTTACAATTGATCCTTGGATGCATGGGTCGTCCCAAACTTTAGAAAAGCCTTGCGTCCGATTTTGGAGGCACTTTTAGACTAAAGAAAGTCTGGGACAACCCATGTCAAAACGCTACGCTGGGACCAAAGCGGTATTAAAAATACCGGGGACCACTCGGACACCGGGTTGATTGGCCCAGTTTTGTACAAAATCCGTCACGCCACCATTGGTGATCTTCCAACTGCCATCTCCCTGGGCAAAAGCGATCGGAATGGTACTCCAACCGGGCGTCTGGCGAACCAGCGCAATATCTGTCAGACCATTTCCATTAAAATCGCCGGGAATCGCTCGTACACCGGGTTGGTTGGCCCAGTTTTGTATAAAATCCGTCACGCCACCATTGGTAATCTTCCAACTGCCATCTCCCTGGGCAAAAGCGATCGGGATCGTACTCCAACCGGGCGTCTGGCGAACCAGCGCAATATCTGTCAGACCATTTCCATTAAAATCGCCGGGAATCGCTCGGAC